>VEOV01000330.1 GCA_012026855.1 Geobacter sp. | reverse complement strand
TACCAGGTGGGGATCGAGGACGGCCCGCCTCTGATCGCCAAATTTTACCGGCCGGAGCGGTGGAGCGATGCCCAGATCCTGGAGGAGCACAGCTTCTGCTTCGAGCTGCAGGAGAGCGAGCTGCCGGTGGTGGCCCCCTGGGTCAACAGCTCCGGTGAGAGCCTCTTCCATCACGGCAGCTTCGCTTTTGCCCTCTACCCCCGCCAGGGGGGTCATGCCCCCGAGTTCGACAACCTGGACAACCTGCTCATCCTGGGCCGGATGCTGGGGCGGATGCATGCCATCGGCGCAGTCAGGCCGTTCAGCCACCGCCCTGCCCTGGACAGCCAGAGTTTCGGGTACGCCAGCGCTACCCTGATCGGCGAACGCTTCATCCCGGCCGAATACCGGGAAAGCTATACCGCCCTCACCGCTCAACTGCTGACCGCCATAGATGAGATATTTGCCTCGACCGGTTCTGTCCGACTGATCCGCACCCATGGCGACTGCCATAGCGGCAACATCCTCTGGCGGGACGGCGCGCCCCACTTCGTTGATTTTGACGATGCCCGCAGCGCACCGGCGGTGCAGGACTTCTGGATGATGCTTTCAGGTGAACGGCCGCGGCAAATGGCCCAGCTGGCAGAACTGGTGGAGGGTTACAACGAATTCTTCGACTTCAACCCGCGGGAACTGCAGCTGATCAATGCCCTGCGCGCCCTGAGAATGCTCCATTACAGCGCCTGGCTGGCCCGCCGCTGGCAGGACCCGATCTTCCCCCGCACCTTCCCCTGGTTCAACACCATCCGCTACTGGGGCGAACATATCCTGGAGCTGCGGGAGCAGCTGGCAGCACTGGAAGAACCGCCGCTGCAGCTGCCGTAACAAGCTGTTATCATTAACCATTATTTCTAGCCAAGCCAGATTTTACTTGACTAAACAAATTCATTAAAGTACTATCCGACCACCTATTAACATACTTTATCAGTAGCAAGCGTACTGCGATAACGACAATACTAAACCACTCGCAAGGGTGGGACGGAAAGCCCACAGGGTCTTACAAAGACAGCCGGGTCGCCGAATTATCTTCCAGATAATCATGCGACCCGGCTGTCTTTTTTCGTAGTGCGCTCAACGGAGGGAATCAACCATGCTTAACACATTGAAAATCAAGAATATTGCCATACTGATCGAATTCATCGCCGGCTCGGGGCTGGCAATCTTCTTCCACTGGGTGCTGGAGATGCCCCAGGCTGCTTACACCATCTTCGGCATCGGTATCCTGCTCTCCCTGGTCACTTACCTGCTCCGCGAAGAGCTGGAACAGACCCGGGAAAAACTGGTGGAGCAGTATCACCACTCCCACGAATTAACCTTTGCCGTGGCGCAGATCAGTGATCCCGAATGTCACGCCAAGGCCAATGAACTGCTGGCCGGCACCAAACGGACCATTACCCTCTTGCAGCATGGCTTCATCCCACTGGACGAGACCGAATTCTATCTGGAGGGGGCCAAGTGTACTGATCAGACGCAGCGCCAGATCAAGGTGGTCGATCCGATGACCCCCGGCTGGCTGACCAGGGGGGCACTGATCAACTTCTACCAGGCCAATCTGCGGGCTATCGAGCGGGGGGTGCGGATTACCAGGGTGTTTGTCATCAACCGGCTGGAGTTGGCCGATGCGGAAGTTCAAAAGGTACTGCTCGGACAGCTGCGCGACGGCATTGACGTACGCGTTGCCTTCCGGGACGAAATCCCGGCCGCCAGCGACCTCAGCGGCCATGACACGGCCAGCTCATGCGACTTTGCCATCTACGACGACCGGATCACCACAGATGTCTTCCCGCTGAGCGGTAAATTCTACGGTCGCAAAACAGCGGTGACGGCTGAAATCGCCAAGTATCTGCATCTCTACGACCTGATCGAGCATAACGCCCATGCAGTCTCCGAGCAGGACGAGCATATTGTGCTGGCAGTGGAGGCGCTGGCTTTGGCAAGCTGAACAGAGAAAACAAGCCTGGTGCAAAGCAGCGGCTAGCTTGCAGGATTACCGGAAATTCAGTACCCGGACAAATCGAACCCGCTAGTATCGATCCTGCCGAGCCGCTGCCCCAGCCGCTTCTCGATCACCCGGAAATGCTGCTCCTCTTCAGGGGTGAGCAGGGTCACGGCATCGCCGCTGTTGCCTGCCCGCCCGGTTCTGCCGATGCGGTGGATGTAGTCGTTGGGGGACCTGGGGAGTTCATAGTTGACCACATGGGGGAGATGCTCCACATCGATGCCGCGGGAGGCCAGATCGGTGGCCACCAGCACCTGCAGCGTCCCTTCCCTGAAACGGGCCAGGGTGGCGCTGCGCTTCCCCTGGCTTAAGCCCCCATGAAAGGGGGCGGCGCTGATGCCGTTCTGAAGCAGTTTCTTCGAGAGGTTATCGGCGCGATTCTGTGAGGCGGTGAAGACCAGCAGCTGGTCGCCATCGCCGTTCTTGATCAGATAGCGGAGCAGCAGCCCCTTGCGCTCCGGCGTAACTGCATAGACCTGCTGGGTTATAACCCCATCCTGGGCCACTTCGTCCTCAAGCTCGATCTCCAGCGGCTCAGTCAGCAGCGCCCCTGCCAGCTGGCGCACCTCGTCATTGAAGGTGGCGGAGAAGAGCAGGTTCTGCCGCTTTCCGGGGAGCAGCGCCAGAACCTGATCAAGCTCCTCCCGAAACCCCTCCCCCAGCATCTTTTCCGCCTCATCCAGCACCAGACAGGCTACCGAGC
>VEOV01000202.1 GCA_012026855.1 Geobacter sp. | reverse complement strand
CACAGAGCCAGCTAGTCAAAATAGACAGGGACGGCAACATACTTGAAAATATCGGTGCATCTGGCGGCAGTGAGGGGTATTTTTCAAAACCCAGGGATATTGCCGTCGGCAAGGATGGCTTTGTCTATGTTGCCGACACGAATAACGATCGTGTCCAGGTGTTCAACAGTGACGGCGTGTTTGTGAGTGCCTATATAAAAGGGGTTGACGACCAGCGCCTTGACACTCCTGTAGCGGTTGATGTCGACAGCAAAGGGAATATTTACCTGTTGCTGGAGTCGAGGAAAACGGTCGCGGTGCTTGCTCCGAACGGCGTAGTGCTGCGGGAGTTCGGCGGCAAGCTTGCCGACAGGGGAAGACTGGATGAGCCGGTGGCGCTTGCAGTCAGCGGCAATGAACTGATGGTGCTCGATCTCGGTGCAGGCAACATCAAGGTTTTCAGGCTTGCTGGGGATGTCCGCAGGGAGTGCGGCGCCAAAGGCACCGGCAAAGGGGATTTCAAGAAGCCCGCATCCATTGCGGTTGTCAACGAGAGCAGCTTCTTTGTTGCGGACAGCGGTAATGCCAGAATAGAAGAGTTCCGCACAGTCTACACTCCTGCTCCCCCCCACGGGCTGAATGCCAAAGCCGATATGCGCAGTATAGCCGTCTCCTGGAACCCTGCTGAAGAGAGTTTTGTCGACGGCTTTACCCTTTTCAGGGCAGAGGACGGTCAGCCTGAATACAGGAAAATTGCCGATGTCAAGGGGAACACCTACCGTGATGCTGACCTGCTGCCCGACAAAAAATATTCCTACCGGGTCAGCGCCAGAGTAGCTGGCGGCAATGAAAACATTTCAACTGAGAGTGCCACTGCCGCTCCGCTCAAATTTACGCCCAAACCACCGATATCTCTGGATGCCAAGAGCCAGGAATGGTCGGTAGATCTGACCTGGCAGACAGAGTCGCAGGCCTATTTTGACTATTTTGCAGTTTATCGTGACAGCGACGAAGAAGATGCGCCTCCCACCCTGCTGACCAAGACAAAGGAGATGAAGTTCTCCGAGGGGGGGCTTGATTCCGATACCCTTTACACCTACCTGGTCAGCGCAGTAAGTATCGACGGCGTTGAAAGCGAGCGGGTTCCCATCGACATAAGTACCATAGTGGCCACCAGACCCCCCATGGAGATAGATATCATCGAGATGCAGGATATCTTCTCCAATACCTATAAGATTTACGAGAATGAGGGGATAGGCAAGGTCCGGTTGACCAACAATACCAGGGAGGAGATAGTTGCCCTCAAACTGGCGTTTACCATCAAGGAGTATATGGATTTCCCGACGGAAATCGAAATCAAGAGCCTGCCGCCGAAGCAGAGCATTGATATTGCCCTGAAGGCCGTCTATAACAATCGGATTCTTGAGGTCACTGAAGATACCCCGGTGCAGACCGAACTGAAAGCCACTTATTTCGAAAACCAGAAGCAGCGGTCTTTCTCACGAAACAATACCGTACAGCTTTATGAAAAGCACCGGATGATGTGGATCAACAAGGACCGGGTAGCGACCTTCGTAACCTCCAAAGATCCTGTGGTCCTCGAATTTACCCGCTCCGTAGTTACCCAGTTTGCCGATATCGGCTCCCCGCTGGTCTTTGCTGCGGCCATTTATGACTATCTCGGTTTTACCGGCATGACCTATCTGCAGCATCCCAACAATCCCTATCAGATAGTGGAAGGGAAAACCAATTTTGTCGACTATGTCCAGTATCCGCGTGAAACCCTGAAAAGGAACTCCGGCGTCTGTACGGACCTGGTGGTCTTTTATGCAGCGGCCCTGGAAGGCTTGGGGATCAGAACCCTCCTCCTTGGGACTCCCGATCATATTTTCATAATGTTTGCCGTCGGTCAGGTAGCAGATCTGGGTGATTCCACCATGAACGGCATGTTTGCCATCCATGAAGGGACGGTCTGGGTGCCGGTTGAGCTGACCCTGGTCGGGTCTACCTTCATGAAGGCATGGGAAACCGGCAGCAAGGAATATTACGAGTGGAAGGAAAAGGGGCTCGAGATTACCGATCTCGGCAAGGCCTGGGGACGGTACAAGCCGGCCACGCTGCCGGTGTCCGATTGGCGCGCCCAGCAGGTGAAGCGGGCGGATATTGACACTCGCTATGCCAACGAAATGGCAAAACTGAACAAGATCAAGATCAAATACACCAGCAACCGCTTTTTTGCCCAGATCAACAGTAACCCATCTGATGGCAATGCCTATCATCAGCTGGGTATCATCTACGGCGAGGCAGGGGAACTGGATGATGCTTTGAAGTATCTGGAAAAGGCGCGCACGCTTCTCCCCGAGAGTGCAGAAGTTACCAATAATCTGGCAAACCTCTACTTCCTGAAAAAGGATTACAAGGCTGCCCTGAGCGCCTACGAAAAGGCTGCTGACCTGGATAAGGCTGATCCGTATATTCTGGTTAATCTGACCCTCTGTTATCTGAAGCTTGACAACAGGGAAAAAGCAGTAGAAACTTTTAAGGCAGCAACTGCAAAGGACCCGGTACTGCTTAAAAAACACCGGACGCTGGCTGTTGATCTTCTCGGCAGCATGTAAAATCTTTGCCAACTGGAGGAACAGGTCATGAAAAAGGAAATGGTTGTCTTCTGCGGGATGATGCTGGCTGCTTCTGTTGTTCAGGGGGCCGAGAAGGACGGCTTCTGGGACAAGATGCAGAACCGTCTGGAGAAGGTGACCCCGGCGAAAAAAACGTCGGCGACCACTGCAGTTGGAGGGGTTCGTGGTGCCAAGAATGACGATGCTGCCGACATCTACTGGAAAGGGAAGGATAAACCGGTAGAAGCTCCCGATGAGGAGCTGCAGAAATTCAATGCCGGGGTGGAAGCAAAGCTCAAGGGTGATAACGAGCTGGCCCTGAAACAGTTCGACGAGTTCATTGCCGCCTACCCGAACAGTTCCCTGCGCCTGGACAGCATGCAGGCTGCGGAGCGGATCAGGAACGAGATTGCGGCTGCCAAGCGGCCCGTGAAAATCGAGCCGGCTGTTGTTTCACCGGCACCCCAACCGGCAGCGGCTGCTGCTCCGGCGCCGGCTGCTGCAACAACAGGTCAACCGGCAGTTGCTGCAGAACAACCTGCACCGGCAGCACCGGCATCTGTTCCGGCGGTTGCGGCTCCTCAGCCGGTTGCCGAAGGTGATGCTGCCCCGGCAAAATAGCAGGCAGTTGAACGGGGTTTAACCGTTGAGGGTAACAACGGTTGCCCCGTCACCACCCTCAAAGCCCTCTCCTTTGCGAAATGCTGCCACATGGGGACTTCTGGCGAGATGCTCCCTGACTCCCCGCATCAGTGCACCGGTGCCGATGCCGTGAATGATTCTCACCTCTCTTTTCCCTGTCAACAGGGCGGTGTCGAGGAACTTCTCCATCTCCAAAAGCGCTTCTTCAACTCTTCTGCCGATCAGATTCAGCTCGTAACTCCCCGAATCTTCACTTGATGCACCTTTTCTGGCTGGTTGCAGAGGCAGTTTCTCCCCCACAGCCCCTTCCAGGGAGTCGAACGGGAGCTCAGTCTCCAAAATGCCGGCGCGAACCCTTGCCCGGCGCTGTTTCAAGTCAATGGAGATGATGCATGCATCCCTGCCAAGCGGTTTTACATAGACCATGGCCCCTGGAGCCAGCTTTTCTACATCAAGCTTTTTGGCCGGGCGCATGATCGCCAGTTCCTGCTCAACAGCTGCTTCCCTGGCGCTAATCTCCTCCTGTGCCTTCTTGCTGCGGTTGCTGCGTGCTGCTGCCAGGATGCCGTTGATCTCCCGTTTGGCTGCGGCAAGCAATTCTTTCTCTGCAAGCAGCCTCTTTTCTCTCTCAAGCTGTTTTTTCTGTTCCAGTTCTCGGAGTTGTGCCGCAAATCTCTCTTCGAGCAGCCCTGCCTGACGCTCCCGCTGTTCAGCTTTGCGGAGGAATTCTTCGGCGCTGCTTCTGGCGCTTCTCAGCCCGGCAAGCAGTTCGTGAAATTCGGATTCAAACTGTCCGGCCATTGATTCGGCCAGAGCCAGAACCCTTTCCGGCAGCCCGCAGCGCCTTGCCGTATCGATGGCGTGTGACTGGCCAGGCT
>VEOV01000233.1 GCA_012026855.1 Geobacter sp. | reverse complement strand
TTTTTATGCCGGAAAAGGAGGTGAGGCCGTATGAAATCGGTTTTCTGGATGACATAAGCTGCTACTAATAGCATAATCGCCGCAAAAGATACAGGCTTTAACCGGGAGACGGACAATGAAGCAGCAGGGCTTATACGGGGCGGTTCCCCTGGCACACCACTTTCTGAGAGGGCGGCTTGCAGCGGGCGACCTGGTGGTTGATGCTACCTGCGGCAACGGCCAGGACACGCTGCTGCTGGCTGAACTGGTAGGGAGTGACGGCCAGGTGTGGGCTTTTGATCTGCAGGCTGAGGCACTGGCCAGGACCGGCGAGCGGCTGGCTGCGGCCGGTCTGCAACAGCGGGTGCAGCTGATCCAGAGCGGTCATGAGCGGCTGGCAGAGTTCATAACAGCGCCGCTGCAGGCGGTGGTCTTCAATCTGGGCTATCTGCCTGCCGGAGACAAAGCGGTAGTCACAGTGGCGGCAACAACCATTGCTGCCCTGGCACAGGCTGCAAATCTGCTCAGATCAGGCGGCTTCATCCTGATAGCCGTCTATACAGGCCATGACGAGGGGGCGGAGTGGCAGGCGGTGCAGCAGTGGGCTGCCGGGCTGCACCCTCACAGTTACAATGTCTGGCAGATGCGGCAGTTGAATCGCGGCGAGACGGCACCGTTCCTGGTGGTTGTGGAGCGTTCCGGCTAGCTCAGGCCAGGTTGAAATTATTCTGATAGGCCATCAGGGTATTGATCATCAGCGCCGCCACGGTCATCCGGCCGACACCGCCCGGGACCGGGGTAATCCAGGAACATTTCTGCGCTACCTCATCGAAGGCCACATCCCCCACCAGCTTGCCGCTCTCCAGACGGTTGATCCCCACGTCGATCAGCACGACCCCTTTCTTGACCATGTCAGGCGTAACAAAGCCGGGAATTCCTACCGCCACGATGATGATGTCGGCCCGGCGGGTCTCGTCCAGCAGGAGTTTGCGCGGTGTTTCGATATGGGTCAGGGTCACCGTGGCATTGCCGATATCGAAGTCGTTGGAGAGCATGATGGAGATCGGCTTGCCGACGATGTTCGACCGGCCGATGACTACGCAGTGCTTCCCCTTGATCGGGATGTTGTAGAACTGCAGCAGCTTGCAGATGCCGTAGGCGGTTGCCGGTCGGAATGCCTTCTGGCCAAGGGTCATCCGGCCGAAATTCGCCGGATGGAAGCCGTCGATGTCCTTTTCCGGGGAGATGGCGTTGATGACGCTCTGCTGGTTGATATGTCTTGGCAGGGGGAGCTGCACAATGAGCCCGTCGGTGGTCGGGTCGTTGTTGATTTCCTCGATCCTGGCCAGCAGTTCCCGCTCCTTGATCACTTCAGGGAAACGGATGAGACTGCTCTCGAAATCGGCATTTTCACAGGAAACGATTTTGGCCTTCACATAGGACTCGCTTGGCGGATGCTCACCCACCAGGATTACGGTCATATGGGGTTTCCTCAGCCCTGAATCGGCGTACTCCGTCACTTTTTTCGCAATGTCGGCCACCAGACTGTCGGCGCAGACTTTTCCGTCAAGAATTTTCATCAGGGAACCTCGTGTGACAACTGTTATGGGGCAGCAGGTCAGGCTCTGCTGCACCTCAGGCCCGATTGAGAGCCCGGTGCAGGCGCGCTGACTTTTTCCCGTCTTTTAGAGGGCAGTGCAGGAATGTTGCATGAAGTTACATCGTAAGAGAGGCTTGCCCGGAAAGTCAAGGCAAACGGGATTCAACTGGTGGCTTCTGGTTCTGAC
>VEOV01000254.1 GCA_012026855.1 Geobacter sp. | reverse complement strand
TGCGGTTGACGGCAAGCGGACCCTCAGGGAGAGCATAAACGGCCGGGGTGACGAGTGCGAACATCTCGGCTGCGAGCTGGCCGAGCGGCTGCTGCGCAACGGCGGCAAGGAGATCCTGGAAGAGGTCTACCAGCGGGAAATCGGCAAGTAATTGTCTACTGACTGACATTGACGCCGCCCATTACCGGCGGCGTTTTTTATTATGGCTGCGGCAGTTGGCAGCTGCCGTAGCGAGTTATTAGGCTCTGTTTCGTCGTAATTCTTGGCGAAATTGGGCGTAAACAGCCGATATTGTTTGAGCGAAGCGAGTTTATCGGCTGTAGCACAATGAGCTTAGAATTACAGAAATTGAGCCGTCAAACGAGCGCAGGTAGCTGCCAACTGCCGCAACCATGCTCATCGAGGCGTTATGAAAAAAGGCACAGTCTATCTCATCGGCGCCGGTCCCGGCGACCCCGGCCTGATAACCGTCAGGGGGCGGGAGTGCATCGCACTTGCCGACGTGGTGGTTTATGACTACCTGGCCAACGGCAGACTGCTGCAGAACGCCAGGCCCGATGCCGAGCTGATCTACGCCGGCAAAATCGGCGGTGCCCATAACCATGAGCAGTGGCAGATCAACTCCCTGCTGGTTGAAAAGGCCCTGGCCGGCAAGACCGTTGCCCGGCTCAAGGGGGGGGACCCGTTCATTTTCGGCCGGGGGGGCGAAGAGTGTGAAGCGCTGCTGGCAGCCGGCATTTCCTTTGAGATTGTGCCTGGCGTTACCGCCGGCGTGGGGGCTGCTGCCTATGCCGGCATACCACTGACTCACCGCCATGTCACTACCTCTGTTGCCTTTATCACCGGTCACGAGCACCCTGACAAAGATATTTCGGAGATTGACTGGGAAAAGCTCTCCACCGGCAGCGGTACGCTGGTGTTTTACATGGGGATCAAGAACCTCGCCAGCATTGCTGCCAATCTCGTCAAACATGGCAGACAACCCGAGACGCCGGTAGCTTTGGTAAGGTGGGGCACTAGGCCGGAGCAGCAGGTTCTGGAAGGCACCCTGGCAGATATCGCTGCCAAGGCGCAGAAAGCCGCTTTCAAGGCCCCGGCAATCACCATTGTCGGCGAGGTGGTCAGGCTGCGGGACAAGATTCGCTGGTTCGATAACCGGCCCCTGTTCGGCAAGCGGATCATGGTAACCCGGTCAGCCGACCAGGCCGGCGAATTCGGCGACCTGCTTGCTGCAGCCGGTGCCGACGTCATCGAACTCCCCACCATCAGACTGGTAGCGCCCGACTCGGATGCTCAGCTCGATAACGCAATCAGAGAGCTGAGCTCGTTCCAGTGGACCATCTTCACCTCGATCAACGCTGTCCAGTTTTTCTTTGCCCGCCTGGCATGTCTGGGGCTGGACGCCAGGGCGTTCGCCAGCTGCCGGATCTGCGCCGTCGGTCCGAAAACTGCGGCAGCCCTGGAAGCCCGCGGCATCATTGCCGACCTGGTGCCGGCGGATTACAAGGCAGAAGGGGTGGTCAAAGAGTTCAGTGCCATGGAGATGAACGGCAGCCGGGTGCTGTTCCCCAGGGCGGACAGGGCAAGAGACGTGATACCGGCAGCTTTGGACAAGATGGGGGCGATTGTGGCAGCCCCTATTGCATACCGGAACATCATTCCCGAGGCTTTGCCCGAAGAGGCATTGCAGGCGCTGGAAGAGAAAAGGGTCGACTGCATCACTTTCACTTCATCGTCCACTGCCGACAACCTGGCCGCCATGCTGGGCGAAAACCGCTTCCTGCATCTGCTGCAAGGGGTCACGGTTGCCGCCATCGGCCCGATAACCGCTGCAACCTGCCGTGAACTGGGGCTGCAGGTGCACATCGAGCCGGAGAAATATACCCTGTCAGACATGACGGCCGCCATAGTAAGCTACTTTAACAACTAGAACCAAAGGAGACACCACATGTTCTACCCGACATTTCGCTCCAGACGCATCAGGGGCAAGGAAGTTTTCCGGAGGATGGTCAGGGAGACCTCTCTCTCCGCCAATGACCTGATCTATCCGATGTTTTCCGCCTTCGGCAAGGGGATCAAGAAAGAGATCTCCTCCATGCCGGGCATCTATCAGCAGTCCATCGAAAACATCGTGGCCGAGGCCCAGGAGGTTTATGAACTGGGTGTGCCGGCAGTGATCCTCTTCGGCATCCCGGAGACCAAGGATGCGGTCGGCTCCGATGCCTATGCCGAGTGCGGCATCATCCAGGAGACCATTCGCGCCATCAAGAAGAGCGTGCCGAAACTGGCGGTGATTACCGATGTCTGCATGTGCGAGTACACCGACCATGGCCACTGTGGCATCATCAAGGATGGCGATGTGGATAACGACGCCACCCTGGAGCTGCTGGCCAAAGAGGCGCTCTCCCATGCCCAGGCAGGTGCCGACATGGTTGCTCCGTCGGACATGATGGACGGCCGCGTGGCCGCCATCCGCGAGCGGCTGGACGAAAACGGCTTCGACAATATTCCGCTGATGAGTTACGCCGTCAAGTATGCTTCCGGCTATTACGGCCCGTTCCGCGAGGCGGCCGAGTCCACCCCCCAGTTCGGCGACCGCCGTTCCTACCAGATGGATCCGGCCACCCGCCTGGAGGGGTTGCGCGAAGCGCGCATGGACGCCGAGGAAGGGGCGGACATCCTCATGGTCAAGCCGGGCCTCCCCTATTTGGACATTATCCGTGACCTGCGCAACGAGTTCGATCTCCCCATCGCCGCCTACAATGTCTCCGGCGAGTACAGCATGATCAAGGCCGCAGCCCGCAACGGCTGGATCGATGAAGACCGGGTCATCATGGAAACCATGATCTCCTTCAAGCGGGCCGGGGCAGATCTGATCCTCACCTACCACGCCAAGGAAGTGGCCAAACTGCTGAAGAGCGGCAACTTTGCCTGATGCGCAGCTGAAAAAACGGCTCAATCTCTCTGCTGCCATGGTGTTGGCAGCAGGGGGAGTCGCTGCAACAGCAATCTACCTGACAGCCGCAACCCGGGAAGAAAACCGGCTGGTGAGCGAATTCCAGAACTCCAAGGTTTACCGGCGCCAACTGGAGGGCTACGGCGGCAAGCTCAGCGTGGTAATGGACGAACTGGGCCGCTGGTTCACCTCCCTCTGGCAGGGTGAGAATCTGGCCTTCACCATTGCCGCAATCTCCGCTGTTACGGCCCTGCTGCTCTACTGGCTGGCCAGGAATATCCCACCAGCATCGAAAGGCGACCTCCGCCATGACCCCTGACCTTTCAGTAAATATTGCCCAACCGTTGGCCGAGATGGCTCGGCTCCATCCGGAAAACGCCGCCATTATCTTCCCGGAGCAGCAGCGCACCATCACCTTTGCCGAGCTGGCCAGCTGGAGCAGCAGGCTGGCTGCCGGTTTTGTGCAGGCCGGCATTGGCAGGGGGGTGCGGGCCGCCCTGCTGGTACCACCTTCACCCGAGCTGTTTGCCATCACCTTTGCCCTGTTCAAATGCGCTGCCATTCCGGTGTTCATCGACCCGGGGATCGGCGCGAAGAATATGAAGGGGTGTCTGGCCGAGGCCGCGCCGGCCGCTTTCATCGGCATCCCCAAGGCCCATCTTGCCCGGCGGCTGCTCGGCTGGGGCAAGGCGACGCTCAAGACCCTGATAACGGTCAACGGCAGCAGTTTCTGGGGGGGCACCACCCTGGATGAGATCGGCAAAGGGACCGCAGATTTTGCCATGGCAGCCACCGTAGCTACCGATACCGCTGCCATCCTCTTCACCAGCGGCAGCACCGGCCCACCCAAGGGAGTTATTTACAGCCACGGCAACTTTGCGGCCCAGATTGCCGCCCTGAAAGCGGTCTACGATATCAAGCCGGGTGAGGTCGACCTCCCCACCTTCCCGCTCTTTGCCCTGTTTGCCCCGGCGCTGGGGATGACGGCCGTCATCCCGCAGATGGACTTCACCCGGCCGGGGATGGTCGATCCGGCCATGATCATCAGGACAGCCCAGACTTATCAGGCAACCACCATGTTCGGCTCACCGGCCCTGCTGAACCGGGTCGGCCGCTACGGCGAAGAAAAGGAGATCACCCTCCCCTGCATGAAACGGGTCATCTCTGCCGGGGCGCCGGTGCCGAGCCACGTCCTGGAACGTTTCAGCGCCATGCTCCCTCCTGAGGCCCGCATCTTCACCCCCTACGGCGCTACCGAGGCCTTGCCGGTCTGCTCCATCGACCATCTGGAGATAACCGGTGGGACCGCGGCCGAGACCTGCCGTGGCAAGGGGATCTGCGTGGGGCGCCCGGTTGACGGCGTTTCCCTGGCGGTCATCAAAATTTCCGACCAACCGATAGGAAGCTGGTCAAGCGACCTGCTCCAGCCGGTCGGCGAGATCGGCGAGATCGTTGTCCAGGGACCCCAGGCAACAGCAGGTTACTTCAACCGGCCGGATGCTGACCGGCTTGCGAAGATTGCTGCTGTGGACGGCGGCTTCTGGCACCGCATGGGCGATCTCGGTTATCTGGACGCCCAGGGCCGGGTCTGGTTTTGCGGCCGCAAGAGCCACCGGGTAAGCACTCCTCAGGGGACACTCTACACCATTCCGGTGGAGGGGGTGTTCAACTCCCACCCCGAGGTGTTCCGCACGGCCCTGGTCGGTATCGGCGCACCCGGGAGGCAGCGGCCGGTAATCTGCGTCGAACTTGAGCAGGGGGTCAGCCGTTCCTGGCAGGAACAGATCAGGAAGGAGCTGCTGGAGATCGGGGCTGAATACCCCCATACCGCCGGGATAAAAGATGTCCTCTTTCACAAGGCGTTCCCGGTGGATATCAGGCATAATGCCAAGATTTTCCGGGAGAAGCTGGCAGTCTGGGCAGCAGGGAGAGTCAAATGAAGGCTCTGGTTACCGGCGGTGGCGGTTTTCTCGGCGGGGCAATTGTCCGGCTGCTTCTGGAGAGGGGCGACGATGTAATCAGCTACTCCCGCGGCAGTTACCTTGCCCTGGAGCAGCTGGGGGTCAGGCAGGTCAGTGGCGATATCGCCGATGAAGCCGCTCTGACAGCCGCAGCCCGTGGGTGTGACGTCATCTTTCATGTGGCGGCCAAGGCCGGCATCTGGGGGGATTACGCCGACTACTATGGAGCCAATGTCACCGGGACAGCGGCGGTGATTGCCGCCTGCCGGAAAAACGGCATCAGCCGGCTGGTGGCCACCGGTTCCCCCAGCGTGGGCTTTGACG
>VEOV01000378.1 GCA_012026855.1 Geobacter sp. | reverse complement strand
GCCAAGGCCTCTGATCTCCAGATGATACTGGATCAGTTCACCTGCCTGACCAACCAGCGAAGCAGGCACTTTTTTCTTGATCATGATAACATCGTCGCCGACAAGCCTGTGTCCCCTGATTACAAGGTCAAGGGCGCATTCGCTCTTGCCGATGCCGCTTTTGCCGAGGAGCAGCACCCCGACACCAAGAACATCCACAAGCACGCCATGAACGTGTGTCGTCGGCAGCAGCCGCTCTTCAAGAAATTTGGTAATCAGGGAGATGAAGACTGATGATTGCAGTGAAGTGCCAAGCAGCGGGATACCGGCTTTTTCTGCCTCTTCCAGCAGATAGACAGGTGGTGACAGCCCTTTGGTGACGATCAGACAGGAAATCGGAAATGAACAGAAACGGGCTACGTTGGCAGCGGCCTGGTCTCTGCCCATCTGTACAAGGTATGATATTTCGGTGTTGCCGAGCACCTGCAACCTGTCGGGGTGCAGGTGCTCGGTATAACCGGTCAGTGCCAGGCCAGGTTTCTGGATTCTTGCACTGTAGAGCCTGTGCGAAAGGCCGGATGTTCCTGCCAACAGGGAGAGGTCAAGCCCGTACTCCTTGTCACCAAGCAGATCCTGAATCGTCAGGCTCGTTTTATTCAAATCAGCCTCTCCATGCCTTGTAATAAACGGCTCAGCCTTTAGCAGGCTCTATGAGACCGTAGTTGCCATCCTTACGGCGATAGATGACATTGATGTTTTCTGATGCTGCATCGGTGAATACAAGGAACTCCTTGTGCATCAGATCCATCTGCATTACTGCCTCATCAACCGACATCGGCTTGATGGAGATCGGTTCAGAGCGGATGACTACCGGAGACTGCTGCTGCTCAAGGCTCTCGGCCTGTACAATGGTTTTTTTGCCTTCACGTGGTTTGGCCTCGCTGGCCGGTTTGTGCCCTTTGAGGCGCTCTTTGTAGCGGCGAAGCTGACGCTCAATCTTGTCCACAACAGCATCTATGGATGCATACATGTCGTTGGTTGCTTCGGATGCCTTGATGGTAACACCTTTGGCGGTGAGCGTAATTTCGACGATATGACGAATCTTTTCAACTGTAAAGTAAGTCTGGGCAGAAATCGGTTCATCAATATATTTCTTGACCCGCTCAAGTTTCTCTTCAACATAGCTTTTCAGCGCATCGCTTTGCTCAAGGTGTCTGAATGTTGTGGTGATCTGCATAATGCCTCCTGTTGGTTGGTTGCGCTAAAATAGACGCTTTCTTTCTGACGATGAGCCGATTCTGAGCATTTCACGGTACTTTGTGACCGTTCTCCTGGCAATATTGATATTGCCGGTTGCCAGCATCTCGGCGAGTGTCTGGTCGCTGAGCGGTTTTCTGGGATCCTCGGCCTCAATCAGCTCTTTTATCTTCCGCTTGACGCTTTCAGAGGCGATGAAATCGCCTCCCGAAACCGAGATGGCACTGTTGAAAAAGTACTTCATCTCGAAGATCCCTTGGGGCGTGTGCATATATTTGTTGGTTGTCACCCTGCTGATGGTGGATTCGTGCATGCCTATGTCCTCGGCAACGTCACGCAGAACAAGGGGGCGCAGGTGCTCGATCCCTTATTCAAAAAACTCCCGCTGAAATTTCACGATGCTCTTGGCGGCTTTCAAGATGGTGCGTTGCCGTTGATGGATGCTCTTGATAAGCCACATCGCCGAGCGCATCTTGTCACTGACATACTCTTCTGCGCCGGAATCCATCTCCCTGACTCTTGCTTCCGAGTAGAATGGGTTGATTTTAAGTGACGGCAGTCCTTCATCATTGAGGACCACTACATAGTCGTCTCCAACCTTGTAGACAAAAATATCAGGTGAGATGTAATGAATGTCCTCACTGGCAAAGATATGGCCAGGCTTGGGGTCAAGGCTGGAGATGACTTTTGCCGCAGTCAGGATGTCCTGCAGTGAAACATTCAAAGCTCTGGCAATCTGCTTGTAACGTCTTGTTTCAAGGTCTTTCAGATGGCTTCTGAGAATCAGGTCGACAACGCTCCCCTGCAGTCCCAATTGCTGTACCTGAATAAGAAGGCACTCCCGCAGATCCCGGGCTGCCACTCCTGGCGGGTCAAAATCCTGAATTCTGGAGAGGACAGCAGCCACAGTATCTTCTTCACATTCGCAGGATCTGCCAATATCCTCTACTGTGCTGCGCAGGTAGCCGTCATCATCGATATTACCGATGATTTCTGCACCGATTCGGGTCTCTGTCTCGTCAAACTTCGACAGGTTCAGCTGCCAGAGGAGGTGGTCTACCAGGGTGCCCTTCTTGGTGAGCAGGTTTTCAAAAGAGGGGCGATCTTCGTCATCGCTATACTGCTGCTCTCCCGAGCTGTAGTTATAGCCATCAAGGTAACTGTCCCAATCCATTTCGCGAATGGTTTCGCTGCCGGCAGTAACCTCCTTGAACTGCTCACTCTCTGCCAGAGGGGGCGGTTCATTCTCCTGAACCTCCACCAGTGCGACCTCTTTCAAGGCTTCATCTTCCAGGGTCTCTTCTAGAACCGGATTCTCTTCAAGTTCCTGACTGACCAGTTCCTGAAGTTCGATGCGCGAAAGCTGAAGCAGCTTAATAGCCTGCTGCAACTGGGGAGTCATCACCAGTTGCTGGGTCAGCTTCATTTGCTGGCGCATCTCAAGAGCCATCAATCATCCTTGCTGGAAACTAGAGTTTGAATTTGTCGCCGAGATAAATCTCTCTGGCTTTTTTACTGTTTGCTATCTCTTCCGGAGTGCCGCACTCCAGTAGTTCACCGGCATTGACGATGTAAGCTTTGTCACAGACCCCAAGAGTTTCGCGGACATTATGGTCTGAAATAAGTATACCAATACTTTTTGATTTTAGTTCGGCAATTATATTCTGGATGTCGATCACCGCGATGGGATCTATCCCGGCAAAAGGCTCATCAAGCAGAATGAATTTCGGTCTTGTGGCCAGCGCCCTTGCGATCTCCACCCTGCGCCGTTCGCCGCCGGAGAGGGCAAAACCCTTGCTTTTGGCGATGTGCGTAATCCTGAACTCGTTGAGGAGTTCTTCGGCCCGGTCTTTCTGAGCGGTTTTTGTCGCTTCGACTGTTTCCAGGATTGCCAGCAGATTCTGCTCAACGGTGAGCTGACGGAAGACCGAAGGCTCCTGTGGCAGATAGCTTAGTCCCTTCCTGGCCCGCAGATAAACAGGTAGCCCGGTTATCTGCTCGCCATTCATCATGATTTCGCCGCCGTCCGGCTTGCACAAACCGACAACCATGTAGAAGGTAGTGGTCTTGCCGGCACCATTGGGGCCGAGAAGGCCGGCGACTTCACCTGCGGCAAGATCCAGATCTATCCCTTTGACAACCTCTCTGGAGCCGAAAGCTTTCCTGAGCCCTCTTGCGGAAAGTGCGTCATTTCCCCTGCTTCTGTCCGTCACTCACTTTTCCTTTAGGATTGATGACCGCTTCGACTCTATTGCCCGCACCGGAGGTGACTTCACTCCTGTCCTGGTCAAGATAGTAGGTGATGACTTTGCCGGAGATCTTGTCGTTGTTCTGATAAACTGTCGGATTCCCATCCAGAAGTATGGTCGCCTGCTTGGCGTCATAAACGGCGTGCCCGGCTTCCCCCCGCCGCTCACCCTGGATAATCCGGACATTGCCAAACAGCTCGGCACTGCTGACATCACCGCTTTCATCGGAATAAGTGACTATCAACTTGTCAGAGTAAATTGTCAGATCTCCCTGGCGTGCGGCAACATTGCCAATAAAAGTTGCCGTCTTTTTCGTGTTGTCCGCTGACAGGGAATCGGATTTTATCTTTATCGGCTCTTCACTCCTGGCTGGCAATGGCTTGCCAGCGCCAATGGCAGAGGTCGCAAGTGAAAAAGAGATTATCAGTATTGCAATGATACGGCTCATTTATTCCTCTTGCCGGGGGTGATAACTGCAGTGACTCTGCTCTGCATGGTAGCAATGCCGGTATCAAGGTTAAAGGCGAAACCTTCTCCCTCGACAGAGAGTGCTGCGTCCGACAGCCTGACCCGTTCATTGGTGCTCATGGTTCTCTTGGCCGAGTCGTAGTTGATGGCCGTAGTGGTAAAGGACGTGCCATCGGTTGTCACTGCTTTAACGTCACCCTTAAGCAGCACATTTTTTGAGGCATGAGCATACTCCCCATGCCTCGCAGTTAATGTTACCGGTCCACTGGAAAGCTTTTTTTCAACTATGAACCGGATATCTTCAAGTGATGATCTGTCTTTTGCCTTGTCATAAACTCCGTTAGCAGCAAATAGTTCCCACTTTTTACCGCTGGCATCACTTTCGGTGAAATGGATGCTTTTCAAGGCGACGTCAACAGCTGCAGTATTGTTTACAGGTCTGCTGCTTTTAAGCTGACTGGCAATAAAATAGCGCACAATGACAAGCGTCAGTGCAGCGATAGCAACTACAATGGTAAAGCCGAGCAGACGTCTTGCTAGAATAGAACTGCGCATAAGGTAGGCGGGATTATATCACCGGCATGGGGGGGTGTAAAGCACTTTATAGGCTGTCTTGCGGGACTTGGCACAAAGATTGTATCTGCACAATTCTGCCAAAACAACTATTTGGCAAAGTAACGGTCAGTCAGTTCGGCCCACTTCCCCTGAGCTTTCAGCAGCATATCGCTTACTTCCCGTACTGCGCCCCAGCCGCCGCTTTTTGAAGTGACATAATGGACCAGTGGCAGGACCTCGGCAACAGCGTCGCACGGGGCAGCTGCAAAACCGACTCTCTTCAGTACCGGGATATCGATGAGGTCATCGCCGATAAATGCGACTTCATCGTCGGCCAGGCCGGTTTCTGCCAGAATCCTGGAGTACGGCGTCAGTTTATCTAACGATTTTTGGTAAACGATCTTTATGGCAAGCTCTGCCGCCCGGTTGGTGACCACCTGGGACTCACGGCCGGAGATGATAGCCACCTCAATGCCACCTCTTTGCAGCATCTTGATGCCGTGGCCGTCCTTGACATTGAAAAATTTGCTTTCCACGCCGTTGGAGTCAAAGATGATCCTGCCGTCGGTCATGACGCCGTCAACATCCAGTATGAGCAGCTTGATCTTTTGCAGTTGCTTGTCCATCAGGCAATACCCGCTTTCAGAAGGTCATGGAGGTGCACAATGCCCACCGGTTTTGAAGAGCTGTCATCACTGAAGACAAACAGCGTGGTGATTGAATAGGTTTCCATCTGTTGCAGCGCCCGGGCTGCCAGGTCCGAGGCCAGAATCCGCTTCGGGGTTTTGTGCATCAGTTCCGCTGCCGGACGATCGAGAAATTCGACCCCCTTCTCCAGGGCCCGGCGCAGGTCGCCATCGGTGATTACCCCGACAAGAGAGCCGTCAGCAGCAGCAACGCCGGTACAGCCCAGTTTTTTCGAGGTGATTTCGTAGATTGCCGTGCGCATCAGGGTATCTGCGGACACCATAGGCAGGGCATCATCGGAGTGCATCAGGTCACTGACCGAAAGCAGTAGCTTTTTGCCCAGCGCCCCACCAGGGTGGAACAGGGCAAAATCCTCAGCCTTGAAACCCCGTTCGACCAGGAGAGCCACAGCCAGAGCGTCACCCATGGCCAGAGTCGCAGTGGAGGAAG
>VEOV01000142.1 GCA_012026855.1 Geobacter sp. | reverse complement strand
CTGGCATATCGGCGCCGGTAAACAGCTGCGCCCCTACTGATGGTGCGGCAGACGGAGTAATGTGAGTGTCCGGATATCGTGATGTGGAAATAGTACCTGATGATGACTATCAACCGGTGAAGCGGCCGGAGTTTCTGGAAGAGGGGGTGGAAGTCCCCTGGCAGCGGCTGGCCCCGGAGACCCTGGATAACCTCATTGCCGAATTTGTCACCCGGGAGTGGGAAGAGGTGGGCGACGCGTCGGCCACCCTGGAAGAGAAGATCAGCCAGGTGCGGCAACAGCTGCAGGCGAAACGGGCCAAAGTCGTCTTCGACCTGCGCAGCGAGACCTGCAATATCGTGGTGAACGAACCGGCCGGGCAGGGCAGGAGGGGCTGATGGCAGAACTGCCGGTCTGGTGGCATGCCTGCGGCATAGTGCTGGTCAGCACGCTGTTCCTGCTGGCCAGGCAGACCCGCTCGGCTCCCATCCTGGTGATCTGCCTGACCCGGCTGCCGGGGGTCATTCTCCACGAGCTGGCCCATCTGCTGGCCGGGATCCTTTGCCGCGCCCGGCCAGAGAGTTTAAACCTCATGCCGCAGCGCCGCGCAGATGGCCGCTGGACCCTGGGCTCGGTGGCCTTCCGGCGGGTAACCGCCTTCAATGCCGTGCCGATTGCCCTTGCTCCCCTGGCACTGGTGCCGCTGGCTTACCTGCTCTGGCGCTGCTGGTTTGACTGGCTGGCGGTAAGCCTGGCAAATACCCTGCTGCTCTATGGCGTGCTATTCATCCTGGTGGCCAATGCCATGCCGAGCAGCCAGGACCTGCGCGTGGCTGCCAACTGGCGCAGCCTGCTGCTCTACGGCGCCGGCGGCGCCCTGCTCTGGTATCTGTGGCGCTACCTGCCCCGGTGACCTGTGAAGCAAACAGTGAAGGAGCCTTGATCCATGTGTCTGATTGCTTTTGCCCTTGCCCAGCCCCCGCGCTACCAGCTGGTGCTGGTGGCCAACCGCGACGAGTTCCGCAACCGACCGGCCAGTCCGGCCGGGTTCTGGCCCGACGCGCCCCACGTGCTGGCCGGCCGCGATCTCCAGGCCGGCGGCAGCTGGCTCGGGGTGACCACCGGCGGCAAGGTGGCGGCAGTCACCAATTACCGCGATGCCCGGCAGCAGGTGCTCGCTCCCCCCTCCCGCGGCGGGCTGGTGGCCGACTACCTGCGCGATGATACCATGTCCGCGGCCGATCTCCGGGGCCACCTGGAAAGGCATGGCAACAACTACGACGGCTTCAACCTGCTCTACGGCTCCTGGCGCGAACTGCACTACTTCACCAATCGTGGGGGCGGCTCCGGCCCGGTAGCAGCCGGTGTCCACGGCCTGTCCAACCACCTGCTGGATACCCACTGGCCCAAGGTGGTCGTTGCCAGGGACCGCCTCACCAGCCTGCTGCAGCAGGCGGATCTCGACCCGGGGGAGCTGGCCCGCAGCCTGGCCGAGCCGTTCCCCTTTGCCGACGAACTTCTCCCCGACACCGGCATCGGCCCGGAGCGGGAGCGGTTCCTTTCGCCATTGTTCATCACGGGGGAGCTGTACGCCACCCGCTCGACCACGGTGCTCCTGGTGAGCCGTGACGGCGAGGTCACCTTCATGGAGCAATACCACGACCAGCCGGCCCGGGAGCAAAGCTTTGCCTTCCGGCTGGCAGAGGGGACCGGTCAGTGAACTTTCTCTGCCACATGTACCTGTCGGGTGATGACGACCAGCTGATGATCGGCAACTTCATGGGTGATTTCGTCAAGGGTAGGCTGGGAGACCGCTTTCCGCACCGGATCGGCCAGGGGCTCGCCCTGCACCGCTGGATCGACTCCTACGCAAGCCGCAGCGAGCTGTTCCAGCAGAGCCGGCGGCGGCTCGACCCGCACTACGGCCTTTACCGGGGGGTGCTGGTGGACCTGTTCTACGACCATTTCCTGGCCGCCTCCTGGAGCAGCTGGTCAACGGAGCCGCTGGCCGCCTACCTGGCCCGGACAGAAGCGGTGCTCCGCGCCAACAGCAGCCTCCTGCCCGAACGGCTGCAGCCCTTGTTGCCGTACATCTTCAGCGACATGCTCCCTTCCTACGCCGAAGTGGGGGGCATCGGCCAGGCCCTGGCGCGCATGGCGCGGCGGGTCAGGCGGGCCAACGCGCTGGCAGGGGGGGAGGCCGGACTGCGCCGGCACTACCCGGCGCTGCAGGCCGATTTCAACGCCTTCCTGCCGCTAATCCGTACTGCCATTGCCACTGACACGCGGCCACCAACAAGGGGTTGAAGTTCGGCCGCAAAGCCGATATCTTCGTATTTTCTTAACAGCCAGCTTGCAAAGGACCAGAAGAAAGTGATGCGAAAAACCGATGCCATCTATGCGGCGCCCCTGCAGCAAATGATCGATTTCAAGTTCGATGAGCGGGTGGTGGCCGTCTTTCCCGATATGATTCAACGCTCTGTTCCCGGCTATGGCATGATCATCGCCAATATCGGCATCCTGGCCGGCCGCTATGCCCAGACCGGCAGCCACTGCTATGATCTCGGCTGCTCCCTCGGCGCTGCACCCCTGGCCATGCGCCAGCGGATCAGCCAGCCGGAGTGCGACATCATCGCAGTGGACAACTCCCCGGCCATGATCGAGCGGGGCCGCCAGCTGCTGGCGCTCGACACCCTGCCCACCGTGCCGGTGACCATGATCTGCGCCGACCTCCAGGAGGTCGCCATCGACAACGCCTCGGTCGTGGTGCTCAACTTCACCCTGCAGTTCATCCCCCCGCCGGAGCGGCTGGCGCTGATCCGGCGCATCCATGCCGGGCTTCGGCCAGGGGGCATTCTCATCCTCTCCGAGAAGATCGCCTTTAGCGAGCCGGGGCAGCAGCAGTTCTTTGAAGAGCTGCATCACGATTTCAAACGGGCCAACGGCTACAGTGATCTGGAGATCAGCCAGAAGCGCTCGGCCCTGGAGCGGGTGATGATCCCCGAGACCCTGGCGGTTCACCACCAGCGGCTGGCAGAGGCCGGTTTCGCCTCCTCCGAACTCTGGTTCCAGTGCTTCAACTTTGCCTCCCTGGTCGCCCTTAAATGAACTCATACGGCTCTCTCTACCCCCAGCTTGCCGCTCTTGGCCAGGAACCCTGGGCTGAGCAGCTGCGGACAACCCTGTCCGAAAGCCGGCTCCTGGAGCGCTACGGCGATATACCGGGCTGGCAGAGCGCGCTGCAGGCGCTGCCGGAGCTGACGCCGTCACAGGTTTCCCTGCAGGAGAGTGTCACCATCGGTACGGCCGCTGACCTGGGCCAGGTCAGCCGGGCAGAGCTGATCGAACGGCTCCAGGCCTTTCACCCCTGGCGCAAGGGGCCCTACAGTCTCTTCGGCATCGACATTGACACCGAGTGGCGCTCCGACTGGAAATGGGAGCGGCTTTTGCCCCACATCCAGCCGCTGGCCGGGCGCCGGGTCATGGACGTCGGCTGCGGCAACGGCTATCACGGCTGGCGCATGCTGGGCGCCGGTGCCGACTTTGTCCTCGGCATCGAACCCTTTCTGGTGTCGGTGATGCAGTTCCAGGTGCTGCAGCGCTACCTTGCCGATCCCCGGCACCACATCATCCCCATCGGCATCGAGGATGTCCCCCCCAATCTCGCCTGCTTCGACACGGTCTTTTCCATGGGGGTCCTCTACCATCGCCGCTCCCCCCTGGACCATCTGCTGGAGCTCAAGGGGTGCCTGCGCCCGGGCGGCGAGCTGGTGCTGGAGACCCTGATTGTGGAGGGGGACCGGGAGACGGTCTTCATGCCCCAAGGACGCTACGCCAAGATGCGCAATGTCTGGTTCCTCCCCTCCAGGGACGCCATGAGCCTCTGGCTGCAGCGCAGCGGCTTCAAGAACATCGCCTGTGTCGACGCCACCCGCACCACGGTAGAGGAGCAGCGCGCCACGGAGTGGATGCGCTATGAATCGCTGGCCGATTTTCTTGATCCGGCTGATGGGACCAGAACCATCGAAGGCCACCCTGCGCCGCTGCGGGCGATCTTTACCGCGACCAGGCCGTAGGGTAATTCATGACCAATAACGCGCCAAATAACGGCTCTCCCCGGCTCCACTACGGCTGGATTATCGTCGGGATCGGCTTCCTGATAATTTTTGCCTGTATCGGGTTGGCACGTTACGCCTACACCATGCTGCTGCCG
>VEOV01000239.1 GCA_012026855.1 Geobacter sp. | reverse complement strand
TTACATCGTCAACCAGCGCGCGATCCACGAAATCCGCGACTAGGGTGTCGACCCCTACTGGTACGTCGCCAGCATTTCGACCCGCACCATAGTCTACAAAGGGATGCTCATGCCGATGCAGCTGGACCAGTTCTATCCAGACCTGCGCGACCCGGCCATGGAGACCGCCATTGCCGTGGTCCACTCCCGCTTCTCAACCAACACCTTCCCCAGCTGGGACCGTGCGCACCCCTATCACTACCTGGCCCACAACGGCGAGATCAATACCCTGCGGGGCAATGTCAACTGGATGCACGCCCGCCAGTCCCTGTTCAACAGCGAGCTGTTCGGCGATGACATCAAAAAGGCGCTGCCGGTCATCAACACCAACGGCTCCGACTCTGCCATGTTTGACAACTGCCTTGAGCTGCTGCTCATGTCAGGCTATTCCCTGCCCCACGCCATCATGATGATGGTACCGGAGCCATGGGAGAGTCACGAGTCCATGAGCAAGGAGAAGCGCTCCTTTTACGAGTATCACTCCTGCCTGATGGAGCCGTGGGACGGCCCGGCAGCCCTGACCTTTACCGATGGCCGCATTATCGGCGCGGTACTGGACAGAAACGGCCTGCGCCCCTGCCGCTACTACCTGACCGACGACGATCTGGTTGTCATGGCCTCTGAAGCCGGGGTTCTCGACATTCCCGCCGAAAAAATCATCCGCAAGGGGCGTCTCCAGCCTGGCAAGATGTTCCTGGTTGATACCGAGAAAGGGAAAATCATCCCTGACAGCGAGATCAAGAAGGAACTGGCCACGGCCAAGCCGTACGGGGACTGGGTAAAGGTGAACCATCTCCGCCTTGAGGAACTGCCCGAGGCGCCAGCGGCACATGAGGAAGACCACAACACTATCCTGCAACGCCAACAGGCCTTTGGCTACACCTATGAAGACCAGCGGGTGATTATCGGCCCCATGGCCAATGACGGCATTCAGCCCCTCGGTTCCATGGGCACCGACACCCCGCTGGCCGTTCTTTCGGAAAAACCCCAGCTGCTCTACAACTATTTCAAGCAGCTCTTTGCCCAGGTGACCAACCCGCCAATCGACCCGATCCGCGAAGAGATCATTACCTCCACCACGGTACGCATCGGTTCGGAAGCCAACCTGCTCAAGCCATCGGCAACCAGTGCCCGGGTCATCCGCCTGGAGCACCCGATTCTCACCAACGAGGAGTTTGAGAAGCTACGCAACCTGAACCAGCCCGGCTTCAAGAGCACCACCCTCTCCCTGCTGTTCAAGGCAGAGGACGGCGCAGAGGGGATGGAAAGAGCACTGGAGAGCCTCTTCAGCGCGGCCATCAGGATGATTGAGACAGGCACCACCGTGCTGATTCTTTCCGACCGTGGCGTCAATGAACAGTATGCTGCCATACCGGCGCTGCTGGCTGTTGCCGGCCTGCATCACCACCTGATCAGGACTGCCACCAGAACCCGCGCCTCCCTGGTGCTGGAGTCGGGCGAACCCCGCGAAGTGCATCACTTTGCCGTACTGCTGGGCTATGGCATCACTGCCATCAACCCTTACCTGGCCTTTGAATCGATTGATGACATGATCAGTCAAGGAATGCTCCCCGGCATCAGCTATAAGAAAGGGGTCAAGAACTTCGTCAAGGCCTCCATCAAGGGGATCGTCAAGACCATGGCCAAGATGGGGATTTCCACCGTGCAGAGCTACCGCGGCGCCCAGATCTGTGAAGCTGTCGGTCTGCACCAGTCGGTCATTGACAAGTATTTCACCTGGACACCGTCAAGAATCGGCGGCATCGGCCTGAGCGGCATTGCCAACGAGCTGCTGACCCGTCACGCCAAGGCCTACCCCCAAAGGGTGGCAGCCGACCCGACCCTTGATCCTGGTGGGCAGTACCAGTGGCGCAAGGAGGGGGAAGAGCACCTCTTCAACCCGCTGACCGTACAGGCGCTGCAAAAGTCGACCCGCACCGGCGATTACCAGGAGTTCAAAGTCTTCTCCAAGCTGATTGACGAGCAGAACGAGCGGCTTTACACCCTGCGCGGCCTGCTGGACTTCAATGCCGACATCCGCATCCCGGTACCGATCGACGAGGTCGAGTCGGTGGAAGAGATCATGAAGCGCTTCAAAACCGGCGCCATGTCCTACGGCTCCATCAGCCAGGAGGCCCACGAAGCACTGGCCATCGCCATGAACAGGATCGGCGGCCGTTCCAACACCGGCGAAGGGGGCGAGGACCCCGAGCGTTTCACCTGGACCACCGTGCAGGGAGACTCCAAGAACAGCTCCATCAAGCAGGTTGCCTCCGGCCGTTTCGGTGTTACCAGCCACTATCTGAGCAACGCTGCCGAGCTGCAGATCAAGATGGCCCAGGGTGCCAAGCCGGGAGAAGGGGGCGAGCTGCCCGGCTACAAGGTTTACCCCTGGGTTGCCAAGACCCGTCACACAACCCCGGGCGTCGGTCTGGTTTCTCCGCCGCCGCACCATGACATCTACTCCATCGAGGATCTGGCCGAACTGATTCATGACCTGAAGAACGCCAACCGCCGTGCCCGCATCAGCGTCAAGCTGGTTTCCGAAGTCGGCGTCGGCACCATTGCCGCCGGGGTCGCTAAGGCCCATGCCGACGTGGTCCTGATCAGCGGCTACGATGGCGGCACCGGAGCATCACCCATTTCCAGTATCAAGCATGCCGGTCTCCCCTGGGAACTGGGTCTGGCTGAGACTCACCAGACCCTGGTGCTGAACAATCTGCGCAGCCGGATCATCGTCGAAGTCGACGGCCAGCTGAAAACCGGCCGGGATGTAGCCATAGCCGCCCTGCTGGGTGCCGAGGAGTTCGGCTTTGCCACTGCGCCGCTGGTTACTCTGGGCTGCATCATGATGCGGGTCTGCCATAGCAACACCTGCCCGGCCGGGGTCGCCACCCAGGATCCGGCGCTGAGGGCCAGATTTGCCGGCAAGCCGGAGTACGTGGTCAACTACATGCGTTTCGTGGCCCAGGAGGTCAGGGAGATCATGGCTGAGCTCGGTTTCCGCAGCTTCAACGACATGGTCGGCCGCGCCAACCGCCTGGAACCGAAGAAGGCCGTTGCCCACTGGAAAGCCCAGGGACTCGACCTCTCCAACATCCTTTACCAGCCGAAGATGGGCATTAACGGCAGCCGCTACTGCACCGAAGCCCAGGACCACGGTCTGGACAAATGCATTGACCTGACCAGGCTGCTGGCCATCTGCCAGCCGGCCATCGACAAGGGTGAGCCTGTTTCAGCAGAGCTTCCCATCACCAATGTCGACCGGGTTGTCGGCACCATAGTCGGCAATGAGATTACCCGCGCCCATGGCCCCGATGGACTCCCTGACAACACGGTCAGACTCCGTTTCAACGGCTCTGCGGGGCAGAGTTTCGGCGCCTTTATCCCGAAGGGGATGACCCTGGAGCTTTCCGGAGATGCCAATGATTACCTCGGCAAAGGGTTAAGCGGCGGCACCATCCTCGTCTATCCCCCCGCCGGTTCCAAATTCAAGGCGGAAGAGAACATCATCGCCGGCAACG
>VEOV01000241.1 GCA_012026855.1 Geobacter sp. | reverse complement strand
GCTCCGGCAGTGGGAGCTGTCGGCGCGCTTTATCTGGTGCGGTCCATCGCGGCGACTCTCTTCAGCCGGATCTATGTGAGGGACAGGCTGCTGCCGTTGTACCTCTGGCTGCTGCCGCTGCGGGATATTGCTTCGTTCATCACCTGGCTGCTGGCATTTTGCGGCAACAGGGTCAGCTGGCGCGGTGACAGATTCCGCATCCTGCCGGGCGGAAAGATTGAGCAACTGCAGTGAAATCCCTTGCGGCTATTTTCTTGGTTTCCTATAATAACAATCCGTTAAGCGGAGGTCCGGGTAAATGAAAATAGAGTGTCCAGGATGTAAGCTGTCCGGCAACATTGATGATGCCAACGTGCCGGCCACCGGTCTTGCCATGACCTGCCCCCGCTGCAAGCATAAATTCATCGTTGAAAAAAGCGTCCCACAGGCAAGCGAGGCTGTTGCCATGCTTGATACCTGCCCGAAGTGCCAGTATTCGACCTTTTCCGAAGAGAAGTTTTCAGTCTGCCCGAAATGCGGCCTGGTTGTAGCCGATTATCAGCAGCAACAACTGGCAGCAAGAAAGGCTGAGGCTGCCAGGCATAAGCAGGTCCAGCCCCAGCGCAAAACCCAGGTGCAGGACGAACTCCCTGTTGGCTCCCTGTCCGAGGAAGAGCGCCGCCGGGATGAGGAGATGCGGCGCAAGCATGGTCTTGACAAGATTCCGGGCGTTGTGGAGGTTGCCGAGCCGGACAATGCCCGCCCGCAGGTGGAAGCGCCGCTGCCGGTATTTATCGTCGGCTGGGGAACCGTGGCCCTTGCCATTGCTTTCGCAATTTACAGCGGTTACGGCATCAGTGAATATCTGGATAAAGCAAAAGAGGCGAAAGCTGCACTGGAGGCCCTTGAAAATGCCCAGTCGCCAATCGCGCTGATTTTTCAGTTTCTCCTCTTTCCCGTGTTGACCATGGTTTATGCGCCGATAATGCTCTTTTTTGCCATCCAGTTCATGGCTCTGAAGAGAAACTACACGGTTTTGCTGAAGAAAGGGGCATGGGCAGGGGTCGCCCTTTTCGTGCTGATGAAGGTTAATGACCTGTTTTTCTGGTTCTCAAGATCATCTAGTGATGTTTCCCTCTCCTACTCTGCTGCCGGGCTGGTCGGCGATATTTTCATGGGGGCCTTGCTGATTGCTCCGCTGCTCGCCCTGGCCGAATTTTTCAGCAGCTCCATCTTTGAGAAGATCGAAGATCTTTTTGCGTAGCGTCAAACCCCTTTTTGATTGACAGAATGGCTGATTTCTTAATAGATTAACGACTTTACTCATATAATCCGGAGGTTGTTGATGTCTGCTGAATACAAAATTGCAGTTCTGCCCGGCGATGGTATCGGGCCAGAGGTTATGGACGAAGCACTGCGAGTGCTTGACGCTGTCGAGAAGAAATACTCGGTAAAATTCAGCAGAACCCACGCCAATGTCGGCGGGGCCGGTATTGATCTTGAAGGGAAGGCGCTCCCCCAGACAACCGTAGACATCTGCAAGGCGGCTGACGCCATTCTTTTCGGCTCTGTCGGCGGACCGAAGTGGGAGTCGCTCCCCCCTGACGAGCAGCCGGAGCGCGGTGCACTGCTGCCGCTCAGGAAAATCTTCGGCCTTTATGCCAACCTCCGTCCGGCCATTATCTTCCCGTCCCTCACCGGGGCATCTTCCCTCAAGGAAGAGGTCATTGCCGGCGGTTTCAACGTCCTGGTCATCCGCGAGTTGACCGGCGGTATCTACTTCTCCCAGCCAAAAGGGATCGACGGCGTCGGCCGTGAGCGGGTCGGGGTGGATACCATGCGCTACAGCGTGCCGGAAATCGAGCGGATCACCCATGTGGCTTTCCAGGCAGCCCGCAAACGGGGCAAGAAGGTCTGCTCCATCGACAAGGCCAACGTGCTGTCAACTTCCGTTCTCTGGCGTGAGGTGGTTATCGGTATTGCCAAGGAATATCCCGATGTGGAGTTGACCCACATGTACGTCGACAATGCCGCCATGCAGCTGGTCAAGTGGCCGAAGCAGTTCGACGTCATTCTCTGTGAAAACATGTTCGGCGACATCCTCTCCGATGAGGCCGCCATGCTGACCGGTTCCCTGGGGATGCTCCCCAGTGCGTCCCTGGCAGAGGGCACCTTCGGCATGTACGAACCGTCAGGCGGCTCGGCACCGGATATCGCCGGCCAGGGGATTGCCAACCCCATTGCCCAGATCCTCTCCATGGGGATGATGCTCAAGTTCTCCTTTGGCATGCTGGAAGCGGCCGACGCCATTGACAACGCCGTGGCGAAAGTTCTCGATCAGGGTTACCGGACTAGGGACATCTATCAGAACCTGGCCGGAGAAAAACTGGTTAATACGAAAGAGATGGGCAGTGCCATTATTGC
>VEOV01000123.1 GCA_012026855.1 Geobacter sp. | reverse complement strand
GGGTGGGAGTAGATCCAGAACAGGTGCTGGTACATGATCGGGTCACCCCCACGGGCAGCGTCGAACAGGCCGGTGCCGAGCATCCTTTCGGCGATCACCAGAACAAGGGTTATGCCCAGAATCGGCGTTGCCAGGATCTGTACCCAGGCGGTGGCATACAGCGACCAGACGAAGAGTGGCAGCCTGGTCCAGCTCATCCCTTCGGCCCGCAGTCGGTGGATGGTGGTGACGAAATTGAGGCCGGTAAGAATGGAAGAGAAGCCGATGATGAAGACACCAAAGACGGCCAGGGAGACGTTGGTGCCGGTGCGTGCGCTGAACGGCACATAGAAGGTCCAGCCGGTATCCGGCGGGCCGCCGCCGGTAAACAGGGCGGTGATGATGATGGCAGCTCCGAGCATGTAGAGCCACCAGGAAAACAGGTTCAGCCGCGGAAAGGACACGTCCCTGGCGCCGATCTGGATCGGCATGACCAGATTGCCGAAGGCCCCGGGAAAGCCGGGGATTATGAAGAGGAAGACCATGATGACGCCATGGACTGTGAACAGCGCGTTGTAGGTCTGGGGGCCTACAATGGTGCGGCCCGGTGACATCAGCTCGATGCGCAGCAGCAGGCCGAGACAGACGGCGATCAGAAAAAAACCGAGCACCGAGTAGAAATAGAGCAGGCCGATCCGCTTGTGGTCGGTGGAGAAGATCCAGGAAGCAATCCCGGTTTTGCCGGTGTCGTTCCAGAAACTTGATGAAGGCTGTTCTATTGGAGTCATGCTTTGTCCCCGGAATGTGGTCGCCGTTTACTGCCGCTGATCAGCAGATAGGCGAGAAAACCGCCGGCTGAAAGAATTACAGTTGTGGCACTTACCCTCAGCAGGTTGAATACATATGTCTTGCCGACGGGGTCATAGGTGAAACAGTAGTCCATTACCTTGCGTACTGAAGTTCCAGTCACACCGCTGCGTGCCTCAGTGATGGCCAGGGCCAGGGCCTTGGGGAGAACCGTCGCTCCGTACAGATAACGGATAATGGTGCCGTTCCTGTCAACCAGAATGCTGACGACCGGATGGGAAAAATCATCGCCCCGGCGCTCGAAGCTGAAACCCAGGCTGTCAGTCAGGCTGCGAATGTTGGCCTTCTCTCCAGTGAGGAACCGCCAGCCGTCGGCCGGGAAGGGCCGGTTCATGGCTGACAGGTAAGCCTGTTTGCTGCGGCTGGCCATTTCCGGGGTTTCATGTTCATCGAAACTTACGGAGATTACCCGGTAGTCTTCTCCAGGCTTCAGTTGCATTCGTTGCAGGGCAGCTGACATGCGAGCCTGGAGAGCGCTGCAGACGTTGGTGCAGCGGTAGAAGACAGGCAGAATTATGGTCGGGCCGGTGAACAGTTGGTCCAGTGTGACCATGGCGCCGGTTTCACTGCGAAAAGCCAGGCCAAGGGGTATTTTCTCCCCCAGATGCTCGGTGACCCCCATGGGGTTGCCATTGGGCGCTTGCTGCTCCATTTTGCCCTGTTGTAGGGGTTGCCCCTCCTCAGTATGGGCAAAAATCTGCCCTGGCGCCAGCAGCGCCGCAAGTATGAAAAATTTGAGTGCCGAACGAGCAAAATACACTGAGTTCCACCTACAGAGATGATGGTTGCTAGGTTGTTTGATCGAAGGTCTTCCTTAACAGCTGGAACAGCAATGCTGCCAGAAGAGCTCCACCGGTGGCCATGGCACCGATCAGTTTGCGCTGATGCTGGAGATTGTCAATATCGGTCAGCAGCTGTTCAAGTTTTATCAGGTCGGTCTCTATCCGGGCAAGCTCATTTTCAACCCTGGCGGCATCGACGGTATGAAAGAGCGAGTGGAAACTGTTACGGACTGCAAACAGACCTTTTTCAAGCTTGTCAGTGTCAAAACCCTGCTGCTTGAATTTGGCAATTCCGGCATCTATCGTCAGAATCCTGCTTTCAGTCCTGGCCATGACACCCTTGATTTTTGCCGCCTGCTGGTAGCTATGGCAGCGGCTGCAGTTCTTCTCGTTGATCAGATCCAGTGATGCTTTGACAACGCGGTGATTACCGTGACAGGTGACACAGGTTGGTCCCCCCCGGCCCAGAGCCTTGCCGTGCAGGCTCGAAAGGTAGTCCTTCAGTACACCGACATGACACCTGCCGCAGAACGCCGGGATATCGGCCTCTTTCGGCTTGCCCAGAAAGCCGCGGGCAGGGCTCATGGCGTTGGCTTCATCCTTTGGATCGCCGCCGTGGCATGAGTTGCAGGCGATGCCGTTTTCAGCGTGGATGCTTCCCTGCCAGAGCTGGACCGGCTCGCCGTATTTGCCGGGCAATTTGCCATGACACTGGATACAGACGATATCAGCGGCAGTCGCCGGCGAAGGAATTGTCAGGAGAGTTACTGCTGCCAGCAGCATTAGTGGCAGGGTTAACCATGGATTGGTCCTGGTAATCATCATGAGTAGTGCCCCCAGATGGAGAGGCCGATCCAGACAAGGATGCCTCCCACAGCCATCACCATGAACAGCGGCCGCTTCAGGGGATGGCGCTCGCTCCCCCGGTCAACGAAAGGGAGCAGTGCCAGGAAGGTCATGGCAGCCCCCTGTACCGACAGGCCGATAAACTCATTGGGGAAGATTTTCAGGGTCTGGTAATTGGCCAGGAAATACCATTCAGGTTTAATATGAGCCGGGGTCAGGAAGGGGTTGGCCGGAATAAAGGACTCTTTGGTAAAAAACAGGTAAGGGTCAAAAAAGACCACCAGGAAGAAAAAGGCCAGGTAAATGGCAATGGAGGTTAGATCCTGCAGGGCGTAGTTGGGGAAAAACGGGATGCCGCCGGGGTGGTCTTCATAACGGTAGCTGTCACCCTGCCACTTGTTGCTGCTCTCCTTGAGGCCGAAGGGGGGTGTGGAAACGCCGGTCCGCTTGAGGCAGAAAAGATGGGCGCCAATCAGCGCGGCAACAGCCAAAGGCAGCACCACCACATGAAGGGCGAAGAACCGCCCCAGGGTTGCCGGACCAACCAGTTTGCTGCCACGGAGAAACTCCAGCAGATACTGGCCGATAACCGGAATGGAGCTGACGCTATTGGTCGCTACGGTGGTAGCCCAGAAGGAGAGCTGACTCCAGGGGAGC
>VEOV01000382.1 GCA_012026855.1 Geobacter sp. | reverse complement strand
GTTTATAAGGAGCCGAGCTATGAATATCCGTAAAATCGCCAAAGTGTTCAAATCAGTGCCGACCATCGAGGGGGCCGGTGTGCACCTGAAGCGGGGTTTTGGCTACTACCAGACGCCGCTGTTCGACCCTTTCCTGATGCTGGATGATTTCCACAGCAGCAAACCGGAGGAGTATCTGGCCGGGTTCCCCTGGCACCCCCATCGGGGCATTGAAACCATCACCTATATTCTGGAGGGGGTGGTGGAGCATGGGGACAGCATGGGGAACCGCGGGGTAATCGGCGCCGGTGATGTCCAGTGGATGACCGCCGGCAGCGGCATCATCCACCAGGAGATGCCGCAAAAAAGCCCGACCGGTACCATGTGGGGTTTCCAGTTCTGGGCCAACCTGCCGGCCAGCCAGAAGATGATGGCGCCCCGCTACCGCGATGTCCCGGCCGCCACCATTCCCCTGGTCACCCTTGATTCAGGCGTTACAGTCAAACTGGTCAGTGGGCAGTTGAACGGCGTCGAAGGGCCGGTGAAGGATATCGTCATCGAACCGGAACTGATGGATGTCACCATCCCCCCGGGAACGCTCTTCGAACACCGGATCAAGCATGGCCACACTGCAGTCGCCTACCTGCTCAGCGGCAGCGGCAAGTTCGACGAAGGGCTGGATCCCTACTCCTTCGATTACTCCGGCAACGGCTGGATGGATCTGGAAAGGGGCTGTAGCTTCGGCCCGGAGACCGTGGTCCTCTATGAACGGAAGGGGGATGCCATCAGGGTCAGCAGTGGCAAGGAAGGGGTGCGTTTCCTGCTCCTGGCCGGCAAGCCGCTGGGAGAGCCGATCGCCTGGGGCGGCCCCATTGTCATGAACACCAAGGAAGAGCTGCGCATCGCCTTTGAGGAGTACAATAGCGGCAAGTTTATAAAAAAATAGTGCTGCGCCGGTAATCACAGGCGGGGAGCTGTTCCATCAGAAGAGCAGCTCCTGCTGGCCGATGACTGCCGGCAACCGCTTCGGCGCAGTGATGCGCAGCTGCTTATTGACATTCATCCGGCCGAAGACCACTTCAATATCGCTGACCGCCACGCCAAACTCTTCGGCCAGGAAGCGGACCATATGGTCGGTTGCCCGCCCGGCTCTGGGGAATTCGGTTACACTGATGCACAGCTGATGTCCCTTCACCTTGCCGATGGCATCGCGCTTGGCATTGGGTGTGCCGAGGACATTCAGCACCAGAGTATCGCCATCCCATGTGTAAAAAGGTTTCTTCACCAAGCCTCGCAATTATGTCCCGGCCAGGGACAGTTCAAGCCGCCGTGCAAAAGCCATGCAGAACACACTCGGCACAGCGCTCCCCCTGCAGGCCGCTGCACCCATCAGAAATACCGAGATGGCAGATGGAGAAGTCGTATTTGACCGGATCATCCGGGGCGAACTGCCGCAGGGCGGCGGTAATTTCACAGGCCATGCGCCAGTCCGCCTGTTTCCTGCTGCTGAAACCGAGCAGCCGGCAAATCCTCTGGATATGGGCATCCACCGGAATGACCAGTTTTGCCGCCGGAATGCGCTGCCAGATACCGAGATCGATACCGTCGGCCGGGCGCACCATCCAGCGCAGGTTCATGCAGAGCCGCTTGCAGGCGCTGCCCGATTCCGGCGAAGGGAAAAAGAAGCTGAAATAGGAATCTTCCGGTGGGGAGACCGTGCCGAAAACCGGCGTATAATCAAAGCCGAGAATTGCCTTGGCAAACCGGTCCATTGCTCCGCCGAGATCAGCCTTGGCCGGTTCGTACCCCTTACTGAAAAAATTCTCAATGGAGCCAGCATCGGCCAGCATCAGCCGGATGGCATAGAGGAGCGCGCAGAGATCGCGGGAGTCATTGAAGCGGTGCTTGAAACCGGCAAAGAGCTGCAACCCCTCTGCCGGGTCAAACTGCTCGACAAACCTGCGGGGGGATGCACCGATTTTGGTGAAGATCGCCTCAAGGTTGCGCAGGATGATCTTGACATTGCCATAGGCGAAGGAGGAGGCGATCAGACCGGCAATCTCCTGGTCCTGCGGATCCTGAAAGCGATGACAGAATGAGAGGGGATCATTGGCCAGATGTGCCTGGGAACGGCCGGTATACAGGGCATCAAGGGTCTGTTTCAACTGGTCAGCGGGCAATGGCCTTACCCCTCTGGCTCTCCAGAATAAAGGTCACCGGGCCGTCGTTGACCAGGGAGACCTTCATATCAGCCTGAAAGACACCAGTAGCAACCGGGACTTGCAGCTTTTTCACCTGTCCGACGAAGTAGTCATACAGCCGTTTCCCCTCATCGGGCGAGGCAGCGCCGGTGAAAGATGGCCGGCGGCCCTTTTCACAGCTGCCCGCCAGGGTAAACTGGGAGATGGCCAGAATACTGCCGCCGATCTCCTCCAGACTCAGGTTCATCTTCCCGTAACAGTCTTCGAACATCCGCAGCTCGACGATCTTTTTCGCCAGCCAGTCGGCATCAGCTTCGCAGTCGCCATTTTCCACCGCCAGGAGCACGACAGTGCCGACACCGATACTGCCGACCGTTTCCCCGTCGACCACCACGCTGGCTTCGCTTACCCGCTGGATTACAGCTTTCACTTGCCACCCTTGAGAACAGCCAGCCGCTCCTGGGCAATCTTGGCATTGGCCGAACCGGGGTATTTGCTGACAATCTCTTCGTAGAGCTTGACCGCATGCTCCTTGTTGTTCTGCTTTTCTTCAAACTGGGCAGTTTCCAGCTGCTGCGCGCCGCCACCCCCTGAGCTGCAGGCGGTCAAAGCCAGCAGACAGACACACAAAAGAAACCATCTTTGAATATTCATAAAACCTCCGGCAGATAAAATTACTGGACCAGCTCTGTAAACATTTTCCGATACAAACTAAGGGCCTCAGCTCCAAACGGGGTAAAGATAACCCGCTCCAGGCATGGATTTGCAGTCAGCGCCGCCTTTGCCTCTTCCAGGGCAATGCGGCAACCCTGGGCCATGGGGTAGCCGTAGACGCCGCAGCTGATGGCCGGAAAGGCGATGGACTTCAAACCGTGCACACGGGCCAGCTGAAAACAGCGCCGGTAACAGGAGCGCAGCAGTTCCGGCTCCCCTTGGTTGCCGCCGTGCCAGATTGGACCGACGGTGTGGATGACATGTTTTGCCGGGAGTTGGTAACCTTTGGTGATTTTGGCGTCGCCGGTTTCGCATCCGCCAAGGGTGGCGCATTCAGCCAGCAGCTGCGGCCCGGCAGCTCGATGGATGGCGCCGTCCACGCCGCCGCCGCCTAGAAGGGTGTTATTGGCGGCATTGACAATGGCATCCACCGCCAGGGTAGTAATGTCGATCTGGATAATCTCGATGTTACCGGACATAAGCCACCTACCCTGCTACCAGGCTGCGCAGCAGTGCCAGATTAACCGCGTCCATCTCGTCGTTGTCCCCCTTGGGGGTTTCCAGCACCTTGGGCACAGTCTTGAATCTAGGGTCATTGAGCAGCATCCGGAACGGCTCCAGACCAAGCTCTCCCTGGCCGATATGCTCGTGCCGGTCCACATGGGAACCGAGCCCCTTCTTGGAGTCATTCAGATGGAAACAGGCGATCCGCTCCAGTCCGATAAGTTCATCAAATTCCGCAAAGGTTGCGGCATACCCCTCTGGGGTGCGCAGCTCGTAGCCGGCGGCCACCGAGTGGCAGGTGTCGATGCAGACGCCGAAGCGGTCCGGATAATCAGACCCTTTGATGATGCGCTGCAGCTGGCTGAACCTGAAACCCAGATTAGTCCCCTGGCCGGCGGTATTCTCCAACAGCACCTTGCCGGTGAAGTCAGGCACAGCGGCAAAGAGCTGATTGAACGCCTCGATTATCCGCTCCAGACCTGCGTCCTCGCCCGCCCCCACATGTGAACCGGGATGCATGACGATCTTGTCGATACCGAGGAGGGAACAACGCTCCAGCTCCTCGCGAAAACCGGTCAGGCTCTTGTCGCGGATCTCGCCGGGAGCGGCGGCAAGGTTTATCAGGTAGATATCGTGGGAAACAACATCCCTGATGCCGCTTTCTGCCAGTTTCTCACGAAACAGGGCCGCGTCGGAACCGGTCGGCATCTTGCCGCGCCACTGGTTGGCGTTCTGGGTAAAAACCTGGATCACCCCGCAGCCGGCCGCCCTGCCCCGCTCCGGAGCCAGATGGATGCCGCCGCTGATGGACATGTGTGCCCCGAGAAAGTCGCTCATAGT
>VEOV01000024.1 GCA_012026855.1 Geobacter sp. | reverse complement strand
GCTCATCTCCATGGTGGTGCTGATCCGCCCCATGGTTTCACCTACCAGGCTCTCAGCAATGGCGCCTTTCTTGGCCTGGCGCTCAAGGTTTGCCTTGATGGTGGCGACCGCTTTCTCCAGCTGCGCACCGGCAATGTCAAACATGATGACTTCATAGCCATACTGGGCAAAGACATGGGCAATGCCGTTCCCCATCTGCCCTGCACCGAGTACCCCGATTTTCTTGATCATCTTTTGTTCTCCTGTTGGCCTGATTCAAATATCGTTCTTAAATCCCACTTTTAATAGAGCAAGGGTTCTTATTTTCCTCTTCTACAGACAACGCATAAGCAGCTGCAACTCGGACACACACCTAAAGTACTGAATTCACTAGTTATTAACTTACGGTTTTTACAAAACCATGTTTTGCAGTACCTGTGCCAACAAGCAAATAGCTGATCGCACCTATCGCAACATACCGATAATACAGGTATATTAGAGTGAAATAATTTCAAAAAGTGGGTTGAAAATTGGTTTGCGCACGAAATATCGTGGCATGGGGATTTTGCGAGGCGATCGCTTACCAATGCGTAAACGGGTTATGGGAGTGGTTTTAATGTGAATGGCGCAGGCCGAACTCTTGCACACGAAATATCGTGTCAAACACTATATTTCGTGTGCAGCTGCCTTGCGTTTGATGCCAAGCTTCTTCATTTTTGATTCAAGAGTGGAGGGGGGAAGTTCCAGGAGGGCCGCGGCGCCGCTCTTGCCTCGAACGCGCCAGCCGGTTTTTTCGAGAACGGCAAGGAGATGCAGACGCTCGATGTTTTTAAGGGCATAGGACTGTGGCGCCAGATCCACCACATTGCCGGGAACAGCAATGATCAGGGTCGGCCCATCATTGAGGATCATGGCCCGCTCGATGATGTTACGCATCTCCCTGACATTGCCGGGCCAGGAATAGCATTCCAGCTCTTCCATGTTTTTCTTCGGTATGCCGTCGATGCCCTTGCCGAAAACCTTTTCAAACTCCTTCACCATTGCCCGGACCAGCAAGGGAATATCCTCTTTGCGCTCCCGCAACGGAGGGAGGAAAATTGGAAAGACATTCAAGCGGTAGTACAGATCTTCACGGAAGCGGCCGGCCTTGACAAACTGCATCAAGTCCCGGTTGGTGGCGGCAATCACCCGGACATCCACGGTAACCGGAGTATTGCTCCCCAGACGCTCGAACTGTCCCTCCTGCAACACCCGCAGCAGCTTTGACTGCAGCTCAAGCGGCAGTTCACTGATTTCGTCGAGAAAAATCGTCGAGCCGTCGGCAGCCTCAAAGCGGCCTATCTGGCGGGGCGTTGCCCCGGTATAGGCCCCCTTTTCCCGGCCGAACAGTTCGGCCTCGATCAGGGTCGCCGGCAAGGCAGCGCAGTTGAGCTTGATCATCGGCCGCTCCCGCCGGGCGCTCTGGTTATGAATGGCCCGAGCCAGCAGCTCCTTGCCGGTGCCAGTCTCTCCCTGGATCAGCACGGTAGAACCGGTGCCGGCAACCTGCTTTATCTGCCGCAGCACACTCCTGATCGCTTCCGACTGACCGATGATCTCCTCATGGCGCAACTCGGTGTCAATCTGGTCGCGCAGGAAATGATTTTCAGCCTGCAAGCGGTCGCGCAGCTGCTCGATCTCGGCAAACGCCTGCTGCATCTTCTGGTCGATCCGCTTCCGTTCGATGGCGTTGGCAAAGATCTCCCCCAGCAACCTGAGCCGCTGGATGAACACATCGATCCAGTGGCTTTTGCGCCGGTAGGATACGACCGAGATAAGTCCGTGAACCTCGGCTCCGACCCGCAGCGGAATGTAAAACATCGACTTGATGCCACCCTGGTCCTTGCTGTACTTCTTCTCCCGCCAGAACTTGTCCGGCAGCGCCTCGACGTCATCTACCATGAACATTTCACCCTGGCGGGCGATATTCACCCAGACCGGGATGATGTCGTCAATGCATGGTGGTGGCTGCTTGATGTCCGGCTGGGAATGGGAATAGGTCAAGTAGCAGCGGCCGTCAACCGGCGAAAACTGCCAGATGGTGACCCGGTCATAGCCGAGAAAATCGTGGACCCGCTTGAGCCCCTGGACAACCCGGGCATCCACCTCACTGACATCCATATTGATGAACTCGGCCGACAGGGCCGAAAGCAGCGCCTCGAATTTCAACCTTTCATCCTGGGCTATTTCCCGCTGTTTCTGTTCGGTAATGTCCCGAACAACAACACCTGTGCCCAGGGCCACTCCATCACTGCTTTTCAGCGGATAACTGCTGACCAGCCAGTAGCGACAGGCAGTGTCATCATCTTCCGCAGCACCATTCCACCTGGTTTCCACGTCCCGCAGGGCACTCCCTTCCTCCATGGCATGCCGGAAAATCGGCTCCATCACCGCGGCAATGGACGGATCAAACTCCTGGACCGTCCTGCCGATATGCTCTTCAACCGGCTTGCCATCAATCGCTGCCATCCCTTCGTTGAGGACGACATAGCGCAGGTCGCGATCAAGCACCGCCAGCCCGAACAGGGCCTCGCTGTAGTTCTGCATGAGCCTCAAAAATTCGGCCTGGAAGAAATTTGTCGGTGGAGTTACTGGTGAGCTCATAATAGCTGGTTCCATTTAACAGCATGCCTGATAGAACAATATTTCTGACAGCCGGATTATCGGACAGATTGACAAGTCAGTCTACTGCAAAAGCATTTTTGCACTACGGATACCATCTAAAACGCTTTCCAGCAACAAGTTAGCAAGACGTCTTGTCAGCAAGGATCTCCAGCGATGCCAGATGAAGTTGTTATTTCATCAAATTTGCTTGACAAGCATTTCCATTTTTGAACATATAGCAATAATTGACATTGAGGTGAAGTATGCGACTAAGCAATGAAGAATTCATGCAGATCAGCGATCTTGGAGAGAAGCTCGGCATTACCGCCCGAACCATAAGACTTTATGAAAAAATGGGGCTGGTCGATCCACCGAAGCGGACCAACGGTCGTGTTAGATATTACGAGAAGTCCGATGTCAAGCGGTTCAAGTTTGTCCTCAAGCTGAAGACCCTGGGGCTCTCTCTGGACGAGATGAAAGAACTGGCAGACATCTATAAACGGGAGGAGAGCGTACCCGAGAAGATCATGCCGCGCCTGCTGGAGTTTCTCGACACGCATCTGGAAAGCATTCGCACCAAGGTGGCCACTCTCAAATCCCTGGAGACCGAGATTGACGCCTACCGGCAGCGCATTGCCAACGAATTCAAGCTGCTGAAATAGCCCCTACTTCGGCTTGTAGGTAACCAGCCACTCCTTGGCACTCACTTCATCGTCAAACAGCTGCAGATTATTCCTGCCTGACAGCTTGGTCACTGCCCAGAACATCAGCTTGCGCCAGCCCGAAACGCCGACCACTGCCCCGGCAACCACATAAGGCTTGTTATGTTCGGCCAGATCGGCGGACAACTCCCGGAAAGCGGCATCATAATTGATGTCGGTCACATTGACCAGGGTCAGCACCGAATTTTTGGGCATCCGGCAGATCATCCCTTTGACATACTCGCAGACCTGGCCACAATCTTCCAGGCTCAATCCCGAAAAATCAAAGTTGAGAATCATCTTGTCCCGGTGCTTCATAAACTTGGTGCGGCTCATCACTTCGCTGGTTTTCATTTTCTGCCTCCTGGGTACGAAGGACAGTTGACTCTGCTTCTGTACGCTCCAGATGGCTGCAATTCTGTAGTTCTAGGCTCATTTCACTGTAGCAGATAAACTCGCTGCGCTCAGACAGTATCTGCTACAGCCGTTCAATTTCACCAAGAACTACTACGAATACAGCCAAGTCGCTTCCAGAAACAGACCCAACTGTCGGCTAAACAGCTACTCATTCATTTCGTAAGCATCCCGCAACGCAGACACTTCCCTTTGCCAGATCCTGCCGAATCTGGCTCCATCCACCGCTGATTTGCGCACCATCTGCAGACAGAAAGCCATCTGCTGTTCGCTGCTGGAAGGCTTGCCGTAGAGCTGCAGGGCGAATTTGGAGAAATCCCGCACCATGAAGTCGAAGATCTGGTCGACGGTGTCATCGCTCTGACCTGACATGGCGGCGTTCTCCAGGATCAGCTGCCCATAGACCACCAGGGTGAAGATTTCCCCCAGGGCAAGAATGAAGTCGATGTCCTTCTGCTGGTCGCCATCGGGAGTGGCGTTCCGCAGGAAATCACGGAATACTTTGACCTGTTCGCTAAAGAGCCTCACGTTGGGGAGCTGGCTGGCGGCATAGACCGGGCGGTAGTCATGGAAACGGATTTTACCCAGCCCCCTGGTCGGCCCCTGGTTGAAGAGAAAATCATCATTGGCCGGGTCATCCCGCCGCGGCACAGCCGGATACTCTACCGGGTTGAAGAAGTAGTTCTGCATGAACTTGACGATCAGGGCGATGTTGACATGCACCGTCCCCTCCAGCTTGGGCAGCCCCCGGATATCCCGGGCTGCGGTGTCAAAATAGGTATCTTTCTCAAACCCCTTGGCCGCAATCACGTCCCATAGCAGGTTGATCACCTCTTCCCCCTGGGTGGTGACCTTCATCTTCACCACAGGGTTATAGAGCAAGTAGCGGCGATCTTCCTCCGAGGCGCTGCGCAGGTAATCAGCCGCCCGGGAAGCAAAAAGTTTCATTGCTGTGAGCCGCGCCCAGGCATCGACAAACATCTGCTTCACATGGGGAAAGTCGGTGACAAAACCGCCATACAGGCTCCGCCCGGCGGCATGGTTGAGCGCCTCGTAGAAGGCATGGGTGCAGATGCCGATACTGGCCCAACCCAGGTTGTATTTGCCGATATTGACGGTATTGAGAGTGGCGTTCCAGGCATCGTCCCCTCTGGAAAGGATGTCGGCCTCGCTGATGGGGTAATCGTGCAGCACGAACTCGGAGACATAGGACTGGGTGGCGGTGATATTTTTGACGCATTCGTACTTCTCATGCTTGCTGTTGACCGCGAAGAAGACATAGCCGCCGTTCTCCGGCAGCCGGCCGAAGGTGGAAACCATGGCCGCCTCGTTGCCGTTGCCGATATAGTACTTGTCCCCCCGGGCGACGTAACGCCCCTCCCCTACCGGCAGCAGCAGCATGTCACTGGCGTAGATGTCCGCGCCATGCTCCTTCTCGGAGAGGCCGAAGGCAAAGATCTCCCCCTCATCCAGCAGACGGGCCGCCTTCTTTTTCAGCTCCTCGTTGCTGCTCATCCAGATCGGCCCCAGACCGAGAATGGTCACCTGCCAGACATACCAGTAGCAAAGCCCGTAAAAACCGAGGATTTCGTTGAACACCACCAGGCGCGAGCTGTCCCAGCGGCAGTCGGGACCGCCATAACCTGCCGGGGTCAGCAGGGTGGCGAAAATCTTCTCCCGCTTGATGAACTCGATGAAGTCGGCATACCAGACCCGGTTCAGGTCATCCTCCTTGAGCCGCTTTTTCCCCTTGGTCTCGAAAAAATCAATAGTCTTGCGGACAATTGCCTGCATGACCGGGTCGGGATGAGTATTCGCAAGTCGTTTCGGATTGAGTAACCGCATGAAGCCTCCTGGCTTTACCCCTTTCCGGGGAGCATGTTCTTGATTTTTTTCTTGATGGCGCTGATGACGTAAGGGGTCAGGCGCCCCTTCTCCTTCAGGATCTGCTTGTAGAGGTCGTTTCGCTTCAGTGGCGGAGTGGTCCGATTGTCAGCGGCCACCATGGTGAGCGCCCCCTTGCTGCAGGCCGAAACGCAGGCGCCGCAGCCGAGGCAGATCTTGGCGTCTACCGCGGCAAACCGCTGGTGTTTGCCCTTGAACTCCACCCCCTTGGCCAGGGCGATCCCCTTGACATTGCAGGCGCTGAAGCATTTGCCGCAGTAGTCGCACTTCATTGGGTCGATCACTGCCGTGAAGCCGGTCTTGGCGACCCCTTCATGGAAACCGTGCTGCACGCCGGCCATCAGCTCGCAGCAGCAGCGGCAGCAGCTGCAGATGAAGGACGGCTTCTGCCGAATATTGTCGGTGACAAAGGTCAGGTTGAACTCTTTGGCACGATCCAGAATTGCCAGCAGTTCAGCGGTACTTTTTTCCACGGCAAAGCCGCGCCTGGCAAAGAATTTTGCTGCCGCTCCCAGGGAGATGCAGAACTCCTCCACCGGTGCCCCCTTGCTGCAACTCTCTCCCAGATGCTCCTTTTTGTGGCGGCAGAAGCAGAGCCCGGCAGCGCCGTAGCCGGCATTCTTGATGATCTCCCGGGCGTTTTCGTAGGTGGTAATCTCCGAAGTGACCGGAATATGCTCCTCATACACCAGGGAACGGGTCAGCTGGGTTTTCGAGCCGAAGACCTCGTCCCCCTGGCCTCGGCCGGAGGAGGTGTCGTGCATGTACTCGGTCATCAGCCGGGCAATCTTCGCCTGGGGGAGATCGGTACGGTTTTTCATGAAGGTGAACTCGAAGAAGCCGATCAGCCCCGGCACCAGCAGGTAGTAGGTCTCGCCGCCGTAGGGCATGTCCATCAGCAGCCCCTTGTCAGCCATCCGCTCCAGCGCAGGCTTAAGCTCCGCTGCCGGAAGCTTCGTCCGCTTGACCAGTTCGGGGAGGGTCGCCTCCTCAAGCGGGAAGCGTGAGGCGATGAAAGCCTCCTGCTCGTCGAATAACAGCGCCAGTATCTCCCGCAACTTGTCGTTGTCCACCAGGCCGACCGGAAACATGTTGAGCCGGTCGATGAGTGGCACCAGACTGCTTTTTGAACCGAGATGATGTCCCATGGAGGCCACCTTGTGAAAAATTTTACAAGCAATAACACTGTTATACTTAACACTAATGTTAAGGTCAAGTATTAATTCGACCGTCAGTAGTCGGTGGACAACCAGGCCTTACAGACACTTGGTGCAACACGCCAGAAACCGGTCAGTGAAACATTTATGCAATCATTGCCCGGCTTACTGACAAATGTTATTATTATCCGGTTAAAATTGACTCAGCTGGGAGGCTCCCCATTTCTACCACTTATATCATTGACGGCTCCGACGTCATTGTCCGGGTCAGCGACAACTGGTCAGTTTTTGCCCGGGAAAATCAGGCTGCTGACAGCTGCGATCCCGAAAATATCCTCAACCGGCCAATCTGGAAGTTCATTACCGGAATTGAAACCACCTTCCTCTACCAGGAAATCATGAACAGCGTCCGCACACGGAACGCCACTGTACGCCTCCCTTTCCGCTGCGACGCCCCCGATTGCCGCCGCTATCTGGAAATGGAAATTACACCGCTACCGGAAGCCGGCCTTGAATTCAGCAGCTGGATTGTACGCGAAGAACCGCGTGAAACGTTGGCGCTGCTCGACATCCGCGTCTCCCGCACCAGCGACATCATCACAATGTGCAGCATGTGCAGGAAGATCAAGCTGTCGGAGAGCACCTGGATGGAGGTTGAAGCGGCGATTCATGCCCTGGATTTGTTCGCGGAAGCGGAGCTTCCCCAGATCAGTCACGGACTCTGCCGCAGCTGTTTTGACACCAGCCTGGCCGCGATCGGCAAACGCACAGGCAACCTGTAAACCTGGGACCCTGGATCAGGAAAGGAGGCAAGGCCATGTCAACTCCAGTATCAACATTCCTGCTCAGGCTGTTGAAGTTCTGCCTGAAAACCACCCTGATCCTTGCCGTTCTCATCGGCGCCACGGCTGTTTATGGTGAGTTTAAGCTCAGAAAGGCAAAGCGCCAGGTGGAGTCATTCAGCCAGCTGGTCGTTGTCGGCCAGCCTGTTACGGGGTTGGAGAGCAAGGCCGGGGAAATGCGCCTGAACTACCGCCACATAGGCTCTGGTGGCGGCAAGGACGGAACCTTCATTGCCTGGGAAGGCTTTCTCTTCGAGCGCTGGTTTTGTAATGTGGAGTACCAGGACGGCAAGGTGACTGCCAAGAAAGTCACCTTCATGGATTGAAGCAGCAGCAATATAGTACAAATGTGTCGTCTGTTTCCGCAGTTACGAACTGCTGCCCGCTGTCAGCGGCAGCTGGAAATACAGAAATCCCCCTAGACAAACCTTGAAAAATCCGGCTTGCGCCGCTGCATGAACGCCTGCAGCGCCTCGGCCGCCTCCGGCGATTTGAGCCTTGCCATAAACTGGGTAGCCTCTTCGGCAATGGTCTCTCTGAGCTGCGCCGCATATTCCCTCTTCAACAGCGATTTTGCCAGCCTCACTGCAGCTGCCGGCTGCGCAGCCAGCTGCAGCGCTCTGTTCCGCGCGAATGACAGCACCTCTGCATCTTCATGGACTGAAGTGACTATCTCCAGCGCACATGCTTTTTCGGCGGTGAACGTTTCGCCGAGCAGCAACAGTTCGGCTGCCCGCTGGTGCCCCATGATCCTGGGGAGCAGCAGGGTCGAACCGGCTTCGGGACAGAGCCCGAGATTGACAAACGGCATCTGGAAAGTGGCGCTGTTACCGGCATAGACCAGGTCACAGTGGAGCAGCATGGTGACGCCGACACCGACGGCGGCGCCGCTGACTGCTGCCACAAGCGGTTTGCGGGCTTCGCTGATGGCCAGCAGGAACTGCATCACCGGGCTGTCCATGCCGGTGGGTGGCGCCGAGAGGAAATCCGCCAGGTCGTTGCCGCTGGTGAAGCAGTCGTCTGTGCCGCTGATCAACACTGCCCGCACGGCTGCATTGAGGTCAGCCGACCTGAGCGCTGCGGCCAGTGAGGCGTACATGGCGAGGTTGAGAGCATTCTTCTTCTCGGGGCGGTTGATGCGCAGGGACAAAACCCCATCATTGAGTTCTGTCTGGATCAGGTCAGTGCCATTCATGTCATGCTCCTTTATCTGTTGCCGACTCAGGCCATTGCCTTGATGCCTGCCGGTACCGATACTGCGGTTTTCAGCCTGTTATCGAAACAGACCATGGTGGTTTTCGCCGTGGCGAAGGTCTTGCCTGAGCCGTTGTGCAGGCGGTACTCCAGGTCGAAACTGGCGCCGCCGATGCGCGCCACCTGCACAGCAACCTCCAGGGTGTCTTCCAGCGTGATCGGCACTTTGAACTCGCAGGAGGCGCTGGCCACGACGATGAAGATTCCCTGGGCCATCAGCTCCCGGAACGGGGCACCGAAAAGCTTGAGCCGGGCAGTCTCCAGATAGGTGAAATAGACGGCGCTGTTCACGTGGTTAAAGGCATCCAGATCGGAGAATCTCAGTTCGATCGTCGTGGTATATTCCTGCGCCATGGAGCTACTCCTCGTTATTTGCATGCTGCCGCAGCCACTGGAGCACCAGTGGGAAGTGATCATCGACTGCGTCCGGATGGGTCAGCATGTTGATATGATTGTAGTCGTGCAGATTGCCATTGTGTCGCGCCAGAACTGTAAAGCTGCACTGCTGTTCCCCGGCTGACTCCATGAAGCGGCGGACATCGTCGGGGTGGCCAAGGGCGTGGGCATTGCGGGCCGCCAGGAACCAGATGGGGGGGAGCCTGACTGCCTGAATGGCACTGCCGTAGTCGAAGCCGTCGCTGTCTACCCAGGCATCGTCCTTGCCCCAGGCAGCGCTCTGCCGGAAGGATTTTACCGTTTCGCTGTCCGAGCCGATCCCCAGCTGCCGGGCAGGCAGATAGCCGCACAGCAGGCAGCTTAGTGGGCAGAGCCACTCCCAGACGAGCTTTACCTTCAGCAGAACATGGGCATTTCTGACCCGGATGGTCCGCTTGCTGCCGAAATAGACCAGTGAGCTGACCAGGTCGATATAAGCAGGAAAACGGGCTAGGAAGGAAGAGAGCAGCACCCCGCCCCAGGAGTGGGCCAGCCACTGCTGGGGAACCCGGCCGCGCCGCCCGATGATTGCCTCGACAAAGGCCGGAATATCCTCGGTGATCGCCTCTGTCTGGCCAAAAGCCGCGCCCCGGCCTATTGGTGGTGTGCTCCGGCCCCGGCCGCGCAGGTCAGCCACGTAGACATCAAAACCGTTGCGCGCCAGATAGGGGGCCAACCCCTTGCCGCTCTCCGAATAAAAGATCCGGCCGTTCTCAATGGCGCCATGCAGCATGAAGATCACCGGCCCATGGGGATTTGCATAAAACCGATGCAGATTGAGCTGCTCGCCGCCAGGGAGGGGAACTGCCAGAGCCTCTGCCACCAGCGGCATGTCTGCCAGAGCAGTCATCAGTCCTTACCGAGCATCCCTTTCTTCAGGCCGTCATCAGCCGGTTTGTCACCCAGGTAAATAGCCAGCACACCGCTTGCCAGCCGCGGGGAAGTGACAGTGCCCAGCTGCCGGCCGTTATGTTTGGCCGATACCGAGCCGTCAGCCCCCAGCAGCAGGTCGACCACGTCCCCCCGGACAAAATCGGCAGTGAACAGGGCGAGGAATTTTTTCGCCTCGCTGCTCCCGGCCAGGCCAGGGGAGTTGTTGGCAAACCCCTCGCTGAAAGCCTCGATGATCTTCTCCTTGTCCACCTTGGAGTGGAGGAAATTCATCCTGATCAGTTTGGCACCCGGATCCTTAAGGGCTTCAGAGCCGCTGGAGAGCTTCTTGGCGGCGTAGAGGGAGCCGATGTAAACCTTGACAAAAAACTTTTTCCTGATGCCGCTACCGTTCAGTTTCAGCTGCTGATTGTTGACTGTCACCGTCGGGTCGATGGAAACTCCAGCAATTTCGACTGCTCCGGCATTGGCTGACAGCGCAACAACAAAAATAAGGGCAAGCAGTATTCTCATGGTTATTTCTCCTTTTGTGTAAACCATCAACGGCAGTTGGTGGTCATCCTGCAGAGCGACTTGGCTCAGTTCGTCGTAGTTCTTGGCGAAATTGAACGGCCGTAGCAGATACTGTCTGAGCCCGAAGGGCGAGTTTATCTGCTACAGTGAAATGAGCCTAGAACTACAGAACTTAGCCACCCGGAGCGAACAGGGTGACCACCAACTGCCGTTCAATTATTGTTTCAAACTTCACTCCCGGCAAGAAACCCCTCATGGATAGCATCGAACACCATGGCCGGATTATTGGCATCACCGACGATCCTCGCCACCAGGCCTCTGGCGGCGATTGCCTCTTTGAGAGCATCCTGTTTGCGGGTGCCGACCGCCAGCACCACGCTGTCGGCAGCAATATCTATCTCCGCGCCATCGACCAGGATTTTGACCGCCTCGGCGGTAATGGCCACCACTCTGGCAGCAACCCGGGTCTTGACCCCGTAGCGCTCAACATCCTGCAGCATCCCCCAGCGGGTGCTTTTGCCGAAATTCTTCCCCAGCTGCTCCAGCATCTCGACGACTGTAACTTTTTTGGTCCCCCTGGTGGCCAGGCCGTAGAGGCTCTCCGGCGATTCGGCTTCATGGATCAGGAGGAATTTCAGCTCATCCCCCGAAAGTGTCCCCTTCTCCGCCAGGAGCAGGGCCGTCTCGACCCCCACCGCGCCGCCGCCGATCACCACCACCCGCCGGCCGGTGTCAACCCTGCCGGCCAGCACATCCCACGCCTGCACCACATGGGGGAGGTCCGCCCCCGGTATGGGGGGGGTAATGGGGAGTCCGCCGGTGGCCAGAATCACCGCATCAGGCGAAGCTTCTGCCAAAACAACAGCATTGACAGTGGAGTTCAGCACTACAGCGACCCCAGCCAGCTCAACCTGCCGCTGCAGATCACTGGCCAGCTCCAGAAACTCACCCCTTCCCGGGGGAGCTCCAGCCAGCAGCAGCTGCCCGCCGAGGCGGCTCCCCTGCTCATGGAGCGTTACTC
>VEOV01000228.1 GCA_012026855.1 Geobacter sp. | reverse complement strand
CGCAGACACCGCTCGGCTCTTTGAGCACTACGATCCGTTAGTCACGCTGGTGGGGGGGGATGGTGTCGCCGATGATCCTTTTGCCTTCTACGGCAAACCATTCGATGAAGGAGGCGGCATAAACAATCTCCCCCTTGGCTTCGGCCAGGGGTTTGCCCTGTTCGGCGGTCATCAGTGTGGCCAGGTCCTCCTGGTTCTCCAGCAGGAGTTCAAACCAGCGGCGCAGGATGGCGGAGCGCTCGCCGGCGGTTTTGGCTCGCCAGGCAGGGTAGGCGGCATTGGCCGCTTCGATGGCTCGGCGGGTTTCAGCTGCCCCCATTTTCGGGATGGTGCCGATGATTTCACCGGTGGCCGGGTTGGTGACGTTAATGGTTTCGCCGCTGTCGGCATCGGCCCACTGGCCGTTGATGTAGCACTGCTGGCGGAATAATGTCGGGTCTTTCAGGGTGAACATGGTGGTTAAACCTCCTGTGATCCAGTTGATATGAAACGCTGGTAATCAAATCTTAACGTTTATATTCATGATATGAGGCAATTGTAGAGGATTTTAATAACATTGCCAGAGGAGGTTTGCAAGATAGTGTTCTGCTGATGTAGATTTACTGTCCTTTGCTTACTTCATGCACTGAAAGACCCCCATACACCAAAGACATGCTCCGCAGGGAACATTTCTGATATGGCAGTCCTGCTCGAATGAGTCGCTCTGCACATAGTCGCATGGAGCCAGAGAACAGCTTGCGCAGTAGGGATAGTCATAGGCAATGACATCTTTCCTGAAAGTGCGGAATTCACTGCTGTTCCAGATTTCCAAGATGCCCTGATCGGCAATTGACCCGAAAACTTTTGCCTGCACCTGTTGTTGCCAGCCATTGGCATAGCAGCCATACCGGTGCCAGAGAAAATAACATGGCGAGATTTCCCCCGTCCAGGTGACAAAAGCGCCACCATCCTCGACAAAGCCGCATTGTCTTTTTTCCTTCAAGGCTGCATCCGGTAGACGGAGTTCAAGGCCGGTTTCGTCTGCAATCTGCTGCGCTTCCTGAAAAATTGAGGTAACCGCGTCACTGAGGTCATAGTCCATCCGGAACAGTTTTTTCAGATCCAGGAAGATTCCTCTACGCTCCGCCTCTGCTTTCAGGGATTCTACGAGACCGATAAGTTTTTTATCTTCCACTGTTTTTGAGTATCTGCCTGCCAGCGTAAAGTAGCGCTGAATGTCCACCCCATTCTGCTCTGCTTCTACTTTCCATTCACGAAAGAGTGCAACTGCTTCGTCAGTGCAAGTGCCATAAACCGCTTCGCCGGCATGTTGCGCGTCATAGGGGAGCACATGGGTGACGATGGCAAAGTCGGCGCCTTTGCCGGCAGCCCATCGAATCGCTGCTGGTAACTCCTCTAAATTGCTCCGCATTACTACAAACTCAGCTCCTAATTGAACGTCTGTTCTGCCTGTCTGGGCCTTTGCGGCATTCAGAGCATAAAATGCCTGGCTAACCCCTTCCAGTTCCCCCCCTTCGCGCACTTTGCGAAACGTTTCCGGTGTTACCGAATCAATGGAGAGACAGATTCGGTCCACTCCAGCTTCAACCAGGGATAGGGCTCGTAAATTTGTCATCAGGAGTCCGTTGGATTGAAACCCGATCCAGCCGGAGGCCGGCATGAGGCGGCGGGCAGTTCTGATAAACGATTCCAGGTGAGGATTCAGGAGCGGTTCGCCGATACCGTTCAGGATGAGCGCTTCAAGCTGCGGCAAAGCCGGTTCAAGTTGCGTGAATAATTCCGGGGTGAAGTCACCCTCGCAGACATGGCTGTTATCCAGCTGTTTGACACACATGAAACAGTTTAGATTACAGCGTGTTGTGACCTCGACGAAGAGCTTGGATGGGTAGGGCAACAGTGGCGGAACATCTGAGCGCGAATTCATGGCTGTTTGCCGTAGGCTGGTTGATTGCCCTGATCATGAAGCCGTTGCAATTCAATCGCCGGGCTGTTCTTGAAGAACATGATTGCTTCCCGCATCAGGTCAGATACCCGTCCTATCCGGCTTTTAGCCATGATGCGGTTCAGATCTTCCATTTCTTCGTCAGAGATGCGAATGGAGATAACATTACTCTTCGGGCATTTCCGTTTGCGTCCCATAGTACTCTCCTTAGCCAGGATATCTCTAGAACTCCTGCGGCATGGCCTTGACCTGGGCGGCGGTGAAGACGGGGCCATCCTTGCAGACATAGACATTGCCCACGTTGCAGCGGCCGCATTTCCCCAGGCCGCACTTCATCCGGTTCTCCAGGGTGGTGTAGATCTGCTCGTCGGTGAAGCCGTGCTTCTCCTGCACCGGCAGGGTAAATTTGATCATTTTCGGCGGGCCGCAGACCAGGGCGATGGTGTTGGTAGCAGAGGGGGCTGCTTCACCCAGTATGGTCGGCACGAAACCTACCCTGCCATCCCAGGTTGGGCTCTCGCCGCCTGGATCGCCAGTCTTCACCAGGTTCACGTCGCTCCGCTCCTGCCACTCCTGCAGCTCCCGCTTGTAGACCAGGTCGGCCTCGCTCCTGGCGCCGTAGACAATGGTAATGTCGCCGAACTTGTCCCGCTGGTCCAGGGCGTTCCAGATCAGGGTGCGCAGGGGGGGCAGCGCAATGCCGCCGGCCACGAACACCAGGTTCTTGCCGAAGAACTGCTCAATGGGGAAAGAGTTGCCGTAGGGGCCGCGCACGCCGATGGAGTCGCCAACCTCAAGGCGGCGGAGCGCCTCGGTCACCTTGCCGACCGCCCGGAAGCAGCATTCGATATGGCCTGTACGGGTGGGTGACGAAGCGATGCAGAAGGTCGACTCGCCGGCGCCAAAGGCCGAGTATTCGGCAAACTGGCCGGAGCGGAAGGAGAAACTCTCCCGCACCTTTTCATCCTCGAACACCAGGCGGAAGGTGCGGACGTCCGGGGTCTCGTCGATGATCTCTTCGATGGTGGCCAGCTGGGGTTTGTAGATGTTTTTGTCAGGAATACACATATGTATTAAACCTTTTAGTCGTCGTGAATTTATCCAGGTATTGGCAGTTGAGAGCCGCCTGCCGTACGGTTATTGCTTGCTTATTTCCTCAACGATGGCAGCGATATCGATCCCCACCGGACAGGCGCGGACACATCTGCCGCAGCCGGTGCAGAGGGTCTGGCCGAACTTGTCGTCGTAGTACTTGAACTTGTGCATGATCCGGTTGCGGTAGCGCTGGGGCTGCACATCCCTCGGGTTGTGCCCCGAGGCGTGGTTGGTGAACTTGCCGAAGCCGCAGGCGTCCCAGCTCTTTCGGCGGACCCCTTTCCCTTCAGAACCTTCGTCATTGATGTCAAAGCAGTGGCAGGCCGGGCAGATGAAGGCACAGGCGCCGCACCCCACACAGCGGGCGGCGATCTCTTTCCAGAAATCGCTCTCGAAGTTCTTCTCCAGCCACTCCCGAATCTTCACCAGGTCCAGCTTCTCCATGGCCGGTTGGGCCAGGGGGAGAGCCTTGCCCCCCTCCTCGTCGCTGAACAGGTTCTTGTAGCGTTCCAGCAGCAGGTTACCCTTGTCGGTGATGGTCTGGCAGCGGAACTTGCCCCCCTCCAGCGGGATGAGGAACAGGTCCGAACCACGGCTCTCTGCCGGCGAGTAGCCGACGGCAGTGCAGAAGCAGGCATCGTCCGCCTTGGTACAGGCCATGCCGATAATGGTCGTTTTCTTGCGCCGCTCCAGATAGAACTCGTCCTGATAGTCCCAGGAGAAAACCGCATCGAGAATGCCCGGAGCAGCGGCGTCGCAGGGGAGGGCGCCGATCAGCACCGTCGCGGGGAGGCGCGCCAGATCGATATCCGTCACCGTCATCTTCCCCTCCTTCTTTTCATAGGAGAGGATATCCTCACAGATGGGGAAGAAGGTCTCCTTGGCCGACTTGCGGGGGAGTGCCCCAAGGACAAGTTCGGCACCGGAAGAGAGCGGCTCGTAGAGAGTCATGTCAGCGGCAGCCTTTGGGCCGACGACCCTGCTCCCCTCTTTGACCAGGGTGTCGATGAGGAGACGGAGGTTTTGTTCGGTAATTGTATT
>VEOV01000212.1 GCA_012026855.1 Geobacter sp. | reverse complement strand
GCCCGGGCCTGCGGTCCGCTGCTTATGGTGCTGGCAGTGGCCGGCATCATCTACGCTTCCTGGATCGCCTTTGCTCAAGAAGACATGAAGCGGCTTATTGCCTACTCCAGCATCGCCCACATGGGCTTTGTCGCCTTGGGGATAGCTGTCTGGCGGCCGGTTGCCCTGTCCGGGTCAATCATGCAGATGGTGAACCACGGCCTGACCACCACGGCGCTCTTCGCCCTGGTCGGGATGCTGGACGAGCGGGCGCATAGCCGTGAAATCCGTATTTTTGGCGGCCTGTGGGGCAAGATTCCGCGCTACTCCTTTTTCCTGCTCCTGTTTGCCATGGCCTCGGCTGGCATGCCCGGCCTCAACAATTTTGTCGGTGAGTTTCTGGTTCTGGCCGGCAGTTTCCGGATTACACCGCTCTTTGCTTTCCTGGCGCTGCTCGGCATTATCCTGCCGCTGGTCTATACCCTCCGGTTCCTGCAGGAGACACTTTTCCAGACAGAACGGCAGCCCCTGGTAATGGCGGATATCGGTTACCGTGAGACTGGTCTGCTGGCGGTCCTGGCCTTGGCGGACATCTATCTGGGCATACACCCCGAACCGTTGCTGACCATGATCAGGCTGCCGGTTGCCCTGCTGACAGGAGTTGCGCCATGAATATGGCAGATCTCTGGATAGCGATGCCGCTGCTGCTGCTGGCCGCCGGTGCCCTGGTAGTGCTGGTACTTGGGGCCATAGTCCCCGGTCGCTACGGCAGCTGGACAGCCATGGCCTGCTGCTGCGGAGCGGCCCTCTGGTCGCTGCAGACGCCGCCGGTAACGGCCGGGTTACCCTACCTGGCTTCAGCTCCACTTGTCAGGCTGTTTACTGTGCTGTTCTGCCTGCTGGCCGCAGCGGTACTGCTGGTTTCGGAAAACTACAACCGGCAGCGTGACATCTGCGGCGAGGAGTATCCGGCTACCATTCTTTTTGCAACTTTCGGCATGGTTGCGGTGACCAGTGCCGCCAGCCTGCTGACACTGTTTCTTGGCCTGGAAGCGATGACCTTCGGTTTTTATGTCCTGGTGGCCATGGATCTGAAGCGGGAGCCTTCAGGCGAAGCCGGCCTGAAATACCTGCTCCTTGGGGCTGCCGCGGCCGGTTTTCTCGCCTTTGGCATGGCGCTGCTCTATTTCGCCACCGGTACCTTGACCAGTGTCGCTCTACTCAAGGCCACCGCCGGGCAACCGCTGGCTCTGGTCGGCTGGGGCTTCATGCTGATCGGCATTGCTTTCAAGCTTTCCCTGGTCCCGGCCCATCTCTGGACACCGGATGTCTACCAGGGGGCGCCGGCACCGGTGGTCGCCTTCCTTTCCGGGGGCTCAAAGGCAGCAGCGATTCTTTTTGCGGTTCTACTGCTTGCTGCTGCCGGCGACGCTGCATCGCTGCGTCTGCCGCTGCTCACCCTGTCACTGGCGTCCATGCTGTTGGGCAACCTGGCGGCGCTGCTGCAGAAGAGCATCAGGCGGATGCTGGCCTACTCGGCCATCGCCCAGATGGGCTACGTGGCGTTGGCCCTTGTCTGCGGTGGCACGGGCGGTTATCAGGCAGCGCTCTACTACGGTGTGGTCTACCTGCTGATCACCTTTGCAGCATTTGGCGCCATTGCCCTGTTTGAGAGCGCCGGCACGTCTGACCTGCTTGACGGCTACAAAGGGGGGGGCGGGCGTGAGCCGTTTGCCGCGGCTCTGCTGGCACTGGCGATGTTTGCCCTAGCCGGCATTCCACCTACGGCCGGCTTTACCGGCAAGTTCATGATCTTTGCCGCTGCCCTGCGGAGCGGGGAGATTGCCGCTGCGGTCATCGGCATCATTACGGCGGCGGTTTCGGCCTATTACTATCTGCGGGTCGTGGTCAACCTGTATATGGTCAGCAGTGACAGGCCGTCTGCCGGTGGGGCAACTGTGGCAGAAAAGGCGGTTTTCCTGGTGGTTGCCCTGCTGATTCT
>VEOV01000151.1 GCA_012026855.1 Geobacter sp. | reverse complement strand
ATGAAGAGGAGTACCGGGAGCTGGCTGAAAGTATCATCGCCGAGCTTGAGCAGGACCGGGAACGGGAGGCAGCGCACTTCAGCGAAGAGTTGACCTCGGTCCGGCAGGATATGGAGCAGCTGCAGCTGAAAATAAGGGATTTTGAGGAGTCAACGACGCTGCGGCGTGAGGACTCCTACCGTGCCCTTGAAGAGGCGGTAAGAGCTCCCAACTTTTCCAACGCCTTCGAGCAGAAGATCTTCGAGACTATAACGTCGTCACCCCTGATTGCCAAGGGGGAGTGGCGGCTGCTGAGCAACTATGACGTTGCTCCCGGGCGCAATTACCGGCAATTTACCGATTTCATCCTTTTCAACAGGGATGCAATCATTATAATTGAGGCAAAGTACTATGTGGGGCTGATTGACTCCCCCGGTGATTTCCTCAACGACATCTGGCTGAGTGTCGGCACCCAGCGGAAGAAGATAGATTGCCTCTGGGGCGAAAACCCCTACCATCAGATCAATGAGTATTCCATGAGTCTGATGAAGATTTTAAAGCAGCGCAGTCCCTGGACCTTTCAGATATTCGGCGTGATCCTGTTCCCTGACGAAGCCGACATCAGCAGGGTAGGGGAGCACCTGGGCAAGTTCTACCGGGTTGCCAGGCTGGGCGGGTTTCTCCCGCTGGCCGAGAGTATCTTCGCTGAAGCGCGCCGTTTTCAGGCGGCAAAGAATCCAAGACGTCCGCAGACAGAGCAGGTGGAAAACATGCTGCGCGGCAGGAAAATCGACTAGCCATGGCCCAGAAAGAGATAAAATGTCCGATCTGCCGAAAACCGACCAGCTGGGAGGGGAATCCGGAGCGGCCGTTCTGTTCGGAACGCTGCCGGCTTATCGACCTGGGCAACTGGGCCAGCGGCGAGTACTCGGTGCCTGCAGAACCGTTCCCCATAGAGGATGAGGCAGATAATTATGACAATTTCAAGGAGTAAACGATGACCCCGATGCGTCTGAGATTCGCACCAAGCCCCACAGGCTATCTTCATATTGGTGGTGCCAGAACGGCCCTGTTCAACTGGCTGCTGGCAAAGAAAAACGGCGGCACCTTCATCCTCAGAATTGAGGACACCGACGTCACCCGCTCAACCCAGGAGTCGGTTGATGCCATCCTGCAGGGTATGGAGTGGCTCGGTCTTGACTGGGACGAAGGGCCTTTCTACCAGTCTGACAACTTCCCCCTCTACAAGGAATATGTGCAGCGGCTGCTCGCCGAAGGGAAGGCGTACCGCTGCCGCTGCACCTCCGAAGAGCTGGAGGCAAAGCGGGAGAAGGCCATTGCCGAAGGACGCAAACCCAAGTATGACGGCACCTGCCGCAACCTGGACCTGCAGGATGACGGGGTCCCTTTTGTGGTCCGCTTCAAGGCGCCGCTGGATGGGGTCACAACTTTCAATGACCTCATCAAGGGGCCGATTTCCTTCAACAACGAAGAGCTTGATGATCTCATCATTCAGCGCACCGACGGCACGCCGACGTACAATTTTGTTGTCGTGGTTGATGATGCCAGCATGGGGATTACGACAGTTATCAGGGGTGACGACCATGTCAATAACACACCCAGGCAGATCCTGCTCTACGGGGCCCTTGGGGTGCCGGTGCCGCAGTTTGCCCATGTGCCGATGATTCTCGGCAGTGACAAGACCCGTCTCTCCAAGCGGCACGGCGCCACCAGTGTCATTGCCTACCGTGACATGGGTCTGCTGCCCGAAGCGATGGTCAACTACCTGGTCCGGCT
>VEOV01000335.1 GCA_012026855.1 Geobacter sp. | reverse complement strand
GCTGTCGGTGACCGTGGAGATTTTGCCGTTCGGGGTGTAGCTGTAGCTGACGCTGTTATTGTTGGCGTCGGTTCGTGTTACAAGCTGGCCTTTGGCGTCATAGGCGAAAGTGGTAGCTTTGCCGAGCGGGTCGGTTGCCTTGGTGAGCTTGCCGGCCCGGTCGTATTCGTATGACGTGGTGTCGCTTCCGGCCGTGCTGTCGCTGTAGGTCTTTGTGGCGGCAATGGTGTTACCGTCGGCATCGTAGCTGTAGGTGGTGACATTGCCAAGCGGGCCGGTGCGGGTGGTTATCCTGCCGAGCAGGTCGTAGCCGAAACGGGTGGTGTTGCCGTTGGCGTCAGTTATGGAGTTGAGCTTGTCTGCCCCGGCGCTACAGGAAGGACAGCCGCTGTTTCCGTAGTCATAGGTTACGCTGTTGCCGAGCGGATCGGTTCTTTGGGTCAGGCGCCCCCTGGGGTTGTAGGTAAAGCTGGTGATGTTGCCGTTGGCATCGGTTATGGTTGCCACCTTACCGGCGCTGTTGTAGGAGTAGCTTCTGACGTCCCCTAGCGGGCCGGTAACCGAAGTCACCCTGTTCATGCTGTCGTAACTGAAAGTGGTCAGTTTGTCTTTCGGATCGAGGATGCTGGTCACATTACCGGCGTTATCGTAAAGGTAGGAGACTGTTTCACCGGAGGCGCCGATGACAGAGGCTAGCCGATTGTTGTCATATATGTAGGAGGACTGCTGGTTGCCGGGGGCAACTATCCGGGCGATTTTCCCGCTATCGGTCCGGTCGATCTGGTAATACTCACCACCAGCCCCGGTGATTCCGGTCATTTTCCCGTAACCGTCGTAATCAATACTGCCGCTGTTGCCAAGTGAGTCCGTAATTCCGGTGATCCTGTTCTGGGCATTGTAACTAAAGGTAGTTACCTCACCAAGGCTGTTCGTGATGGTATTGACGTTGTTCTTATCGTCGTATGAAAGCTGGATTTTTGCGCCGCTGGGCAAGGTTTTTTCGACAAGATTCCGTTTCGCATTGAAGAGCTGGGTTGTAATCCCTCCGGCCGGATCGGTGATCTGCACCGGAAGGCTACCGAAACTGCCATATATATAATTCCAGACTCCGCCATCCTTTTGGGTAACCGTGGTGCTGCTGTTGGCAGCATCGTAACTGAAAGCAATTGTATTTGCGTCTACATCCGTAGCAGTGCTCAGCTTCCTGTCGTCCTGATACGTATAAGTCGTCACATCGCCAGAAGGCGAGGTCTTTTTCGACATCATTCCGTTTGCCCCATATTCGTACGACCAGGAATTTCCGTCAGGCTCAGTGATGGAAACAAGCTGTCCGGCGGCGTTATAGCCCATACTGTAGACTTCGCTGTTTCTGCCGGTTATTGAGGTAATCAGCCCCTCACTGTTGGAGGCCAGCGTAATGATGGCGCCGGAGATATCGGTTACCACTGCCAGATTCCCGTTGGGATCATATTGCATTGTGTACTGGGAGTTGCCGTTTCTGTCGTTTATGGCTACCAGTGGTACTGTCTGACCTGTAGACCATGGGGATTTACGCTTGCCGAAAACTGAAACTGTTCCATTGGGAGTCCAGTGCTCTAACCGGACATCGTCTCCGAACCTGAATATCTTGGAACCATCTCCATTTTTGGGATCGGGAGAGAGCTGCATCGAATACAGAAAAGCATCATTCCTGCCGTAACATATGTCTGAAACCGTATTGCAGAATGTGCCGGCATAAGCGCCTTGATCTTCGCAGAAGTAATTGCTATTGCCATTACCCTCTTTCAACAAAACACAATGGTCTGACTTGAATGTCAGCCGTTTACTGAGATTGTGTGTCCAGCCATAACCAAGCGCGCCTCTGGAACGATCACGGCTATTGTAAGTAAAGATCAATCCGCCAACATTTTGTGAATGCACCAGATTGCCGGTTTTGATGTTGGCGCTGGAGCCGGTGACTATATACCCCCCTGCAGCTGTTGCACTTCTAGCCTTATCGAACATGTACGAAATATAGTTTTCAGTCTGATTTCTCAGGTCGGCCTGTGCCGTATTGTAAGCGGTACGAACATCTCTGGCTGAACTGATGTTTGATGTCATGTTGACTATGGTGCTGCGCTGGTCATCCATATAGCTGGAAAATGCCTTTGTGCTATCCCCTGTAGCATTCGTCACGATATGAAGATTATAGGAATAGCCATTCGAACTTGCAGACTGGTTAGCCCATGTGGTGCTGAAACTCCCCTCAACAGGTGAACTGCAGGAATTACCGGTATCGTCTCCGGAAGTATAACTTGCACTATTGTCTGTTTCATCTTCAGAGGAGTAGCTTGAGTAAATATTTTCTTCCGGAGACTCTGCAAAATAACCGCTTTCATCCACGTAAGGCTCAGCCTCACAACTGTCGTCCGTACAATCAGAGCCATAATCGAAAAAATCGCAAGCATCGCCATCAACACAATCCGTCACCATGCACTCGCTCGAAGTACATTCCTCTGAATGTGCAAATGGAACAACTGCCGTTTGCAATAGCAATACAACGACAACGGACAATAAATATTTCATGGCAACCCCTCATATCTTCAGCTCATGTTTGAAATCACAGTCAATCAAGTCAATTATCTTTATAGCAAGTCTCATAAACGAAAAAAGCCGCCTCCCGGTGTCACACCGGGAAAGCGGCTTTCAGTTGTTTTCTATTGTTTCCTCCACATTTCACCCCATCACATTTCATTAAAACGCTGTTCTTATACAACGGGGTTATTTTATTGTCAACAGTCTAATTAGAAAAAATCGGTTAGACAAAGAAAAACAATATCTTCTCATTTCATAACAAAGCCGCTATATCCTTCCCGATGTCCGCCGGTGTGGTGGATGGTGCATAGCGCCTGACCACCCGCCCCTCCCGGTCCACAAGAAACTTGGTAAAGTTCCACTTGAGTGACTCACTCCCCAGAAGACCCGGCTGCTCCTTCTTCAGATACTGAAAGAGCGGATGGGTGCCGTCGCCGTTGACCTCGATCTTGGCAAACATAGGAAAAGTCACGTCATAGTTAAGGGAACAGAAGTTCCTGATCTCAGCCTCGTCCCCCGGCTCCTGGTGGCCGAACTGGTCGCAGGGGAAGCCGAGCACCACCAGGCCTTGCGGTTGATACTGCCGGTAGAGCTCTTCCAGGCCGGCATACTGGGGGGTGAAGCCGCATTTGCTGGCCACATTGACGATCAGCAGTACCTTCCCCTGGTAAGCTACCATGGAGAACGGTTCGCCAGCGATGGTGGTAACCTCGAAATCATAAATGGTCATGGTTGTGCCTCCATTTTCCAGCGCAGATAGAGTTCCTCCACCTTGTCCCTTGCCCAGGGGGTGCGCCGCAGAAACTTCAGACTGGAGGAGATGCTCGGCTCATGGGTAAAGCAGCGAATGGCAACACGCCGTCCCAGCTCGTCCCAGCCGAACTGAGCCACCAGCTGCTCAACAATCGCCTGCAGCGTTACCCCATGGAGAAGATCAATACTTTGTTGCTTGCCCATACTCACCTCGTGATTACCTGCATCAGCCGCCCCATGCCAACAGCCTGACAGCGACGCTTCATTGTAGCATACTACTTAAACAGATTCACCTGCGCCGCCGGAAGCGGTCTAAGCGATTGACTTATAAACTGTTTCTGGGCTATTCTGCCGCTGGGAGAATCTCAATGGAACAGATGGCAACCTTGACGGCAGAGCAGGAATTCATCCGGGCGGAGCTTGAGCTGGCTGCAGAAAACACCATTGCCGCCCTGGCCTCACTGGAACGGGGTCTGAAGTTGTTCAATGCGCCCCAATGGCACTCCCATCTCGGGTTCTGCATCGCCAAAGAACGGGGTCAAACCAGAAAAGGGGTCGATCTCTGTCAGAACGCGCTGACACATGAGCCGGACAATTCGATTCACTATCTGCACCTTGGCAGGGTTCACCTCCTGGCCGGCAACAAGGAAGAAGCCCTGCGCATCTTTCGCCAGGGCATCGCCAAAGAGGGCAATGAACAGATCATGCAGAAACTGATCGAGCTCGGTATGCGCAAGCCCCTGCTGTTCCCCTCTCTGGAGCGGAGTCATCCGCTCAACAGGTATCTTGGCTGGCTACTCACCAGGCTCGGGCTCCGCTAGGCAAACTCGCCCACGCCAGGCACTGGACCTGGCCTGCTGGCAGAAAAAGCTTGGGATTTACGGATAGTTGTGCTATTCTCTCATTAATTCACCTGACCACAGGGATCAGCCCTGTGGTTTTTTTATTGTCGCACAAGGGAGTCACACCATGATCGCAGCAAACAACATCGCCCTCGCCTACGGCAAGAGGGTCATCTTCAAGGACGTCAACATCAAATTCACCCCGGGCAACTGCTACGGGCTCATCGGTGCCAACGGCGCCGGCAAATCCACCTTCCTCAAGATCCTGGCCGGAGAGGCCGAGGCGGACAAGGGGGAGATCAGCGTCGGGCCGCGGGAGCGGATCGCCGTACTGCGTCAGGACCAGTTCGCTTTTGACGAGGAAGCGGTCTTCAATACGGTTATCATGGGCCACAAACGGCTATTTGACGTCATGGCCGAGCGGGAGGCGATCTACGCCAAACCTGAGTTCTCTGAAGAGGACGGCATCAGGTCGGCCGAACTGGAAGGGGAATTCGCCGAGATGAACGGCTACGAAGCGGAGTCAGAGGCAGCTGTGCTGCTCAACGGCCTCGGTATCCCGGAAGAGCTGCGCAGCAAGAAGATGAAGGATCTGGAGAGCGGCGACAAGGTGCGGGTGCTCCTGGCCCAGGCGCTGTTCGGCAACCCGGACATCCTCCTCCTGGACGAGCCGACCAACCACCTGGATCTGAAATCCATCGCCTGGCTGGAGGATTTTCTCTTTCGCTTCAACAACACCGTTATCGTCGTCTCCCACGACCGTCACTTCCTCAACCAGGTCTGCACCCATGTGGCCGACATCGACTTCGGCCAGATCAAGGTCTACGTGGGCAACTACGATTTCTGGTACCAGGCGAGCCAGCTGACCCTGAAACAGAAGCAGGACGAGAATCGCAAGGTCACCGACAAGGCCAACGAACTGAAGGAGTTCATCCAGCGGTTCAGCTCCAACGCCTCCAAAGCCAAGCAGGCCACCTCGCGCAAGAAGCTGCTGGACAAGCTGACCATCGAAGAGATGCCGGTCTCCTCACGGAAATACCCATACGTGGTGTTCAAACCGGAACGCCCCTGCGGTGATATCATCCTGGAAATCAGTGGCCTGTGCAAGCAGATCGACGGTGTCGATGTCATCAAGAACCTGGACCTGATCGTCCGTAAAGG
>VEOV01000008.1 GCA_012026855.1 Geobacter sp. | reverse complement strand
GCCGTTCGCCGGAAAACGTCGCCAGCGAGGTCAGATGGATTCTGGAGAACATTCCCCAGGCGCGGGAGATCTCCTTTGACGACGACACCTTCACTGCCAACCGGGATCACGCCCGGGCCGTTGCCCGGCTGCTCAAGCCGTTGGGGATTTCCTGGACCATCAATGCCCGGGCAAACTGTGATTTCGAAACCCTGCAGATCATGCGGGAAGCCGGTCTGCGCCATGTGGTGGTCGGCTATGAATCTGGCAATGACGCCATCCTGAAGAACATCAAGAAAGGGATCACAAAAGAGCAGACGCTCAAGTTTACCCGTGACTGCCAGAAGCTGGGGCTCTCTATTCATGGCGCCTTCATCATGGGGCTGCCGGGCGAGAGTCGCGAGACGATCCGCGAGACCATCGAATTCGCCAAGCAGCTGGACATAAACTCAATCCAGGCATCAATCGCCTCGCCCTATCCCGGCACCGAATTCTATGATTTATGCATGGCAAACGGCTGGGTCAAATCAGACAGTTTTCTGGATGACTCAGGCCACCAGAAATGCGTCATCAGCTATCCCCAGCTCACGTCCGCCGAAATATTCGACTCCGTCGAGGAGTTTTACAACAAGTTCTACTTCCGGCCGAAGTACATCCTGCGCAGCATCGGCAGGATGATCGTCGACAGCGGCGAACGGAAAAAGCTCCTGGGGGAGGGGAAACAGTATCTGGCCTACATGAAGCGCCGCAGAGAAGGTTCTGACCGTTGAAATTCCAGCTGATTCTACTCCTGCTGCTTGGCGCTGTCGCTTTACCTGCCGTGGCGGATAAGGGCAGTGATATTAAGCTGCCGCTGGTGCCGCTGTCAGCATGGACTGAGAAGAGTTTCAAGGGGGAAACGAGGTACAGCGTCGAGCAGCATGACGGCCGGAACGTGGTTCGGGCAGAGAGCAGCGCCAGCGCTTCCGGCTACTACCATAAGCTGGACCTGGCGGCCAAGGACTTCCCCTGCATCAGCTGGTCGTGGAAAATCGCCAGAACAATCGCAGCTGAAAATCCGTTTCAGAAGTCAGGTGATGACTATGCTGCTCGTGTCTATATCGTCTTCCCGGGGCGGTTTTTCTGGCAGAAACGGGCAATTGCCTACGTCTGGTCAGATAAACTGCCGGTTGGCAAGGTGGTCCCGAATCCCTATACCGACCGGGTGGCCATCATTGCCGTTGAGTCGGGTAACAGCTTTGCCGGCAGCTGGCGCAATGAGAGCCGCAACTATGTGGACGACTACCGGGCGTATTTCCACCACGAACCTGACAAGCCCGAAGCAGTAGCCTTCATGACCGATACCGACAACACCGGCAGCCACGCAGTTGCCTGGTACGGCGACATCTCCTTCAACCGGTGAAGCCGTGAACACTGCTGGAACCTGCCAGTCAGCCTGATATCCCCGGAGTCAGACCATGTCACTACGCAACCTGCAAATCCTGACCGCTGTAGCCCGTAAGGGGAGCTTTGCCGCTGCCGCGGAGCACCTGGGGTTGACTCAGTCCGCCATCAGCCTGCAGATCAAGAATCTGGAAGAGACCTTTGGGACGCAGCTGTTCGAGCGGACCGGCCGCAGTCCCAGGCTCAATGCCAACGGCCGGCTGGTGGTGGAGCGGGCCGTTGAGATCATGGCTATCTACGACGGCATCAAAGAGGAGCTTGCGCCGTCAACAACCATCGGCGGTGTCCTCACCCTGGGGGTGGTCCCAACCGTGCTCACCGGCCCGCTGCCGCCGGTGCTGGGGCGGCTCAGGAGACGCTACCCGAACCTGAACGTGCGGCTTCTCTCCGGCCTCTCTGCAGAACTGTTCACCAGGGTGGAGGATGCCCAGCTGGATGCCGCCCTGACCACCGAGCCCCCCTACGCCGTCCCTCCACAGTACGAATGGCTGACCTACGACAGGGAGCCCTTTTTCGTGGTTGCCCCCAAAGGTACAGAGGCCAGTAACCCGGAAGAGCTGTTCGTTCGCTTTCCTTTCATCCGCTTCGACAGGACCGCCTGGGCCGGCGCCATGGTGAACGGCCAGCTCATGGCCCAGGGGATCCACCCCCGCGAAGTTATGGAGATCGACTCCCTGGAAGCAGCCCTGAATCTGGTGAAAGAGGGGCTTGGCATCGCCGTGGTCCCCCTCAACAGGAAACGTCTCAAGCAGGCAGAAAAGCAGTTCAGCCTGACCCCATTCGGTTCACCCCAACTGACCCGCTGTATGGGGATTTTCCAGAAGCGGCGCCATCCGCGCCGGCCCCTCACAGAACTGGTCCTGGAAGAGCTGCGCCGGCAGTGCGATTGAAATTGGTTCGGCCGTTGGGTGTTGGCGTAGCGAGTGCTTAGGGCCGTTTCGTCGTAATTCTTAGTGAAATTGAGTGGCCACAGCAGATATTGTCTGAGCCCGTAGGGCGAGTTTATCTGCTGTAGCGAAATGAACTTAGAATTACCGAGACAGGGCCGTCACACGAGCGAAGTTAACGCCCAACGGCCGAATTCATTTAGCAAGTTTTACTTAAGCGTTATGCAAGTATTATCAATTATTTTTTATTAATCAGCTGTGTTATCCTGCTTGTAAGGAGGATAGCACCATGACATCCATCACCGATCCCCTGGTCCCAGTACTGGCGCTGATTCTGGCCGGTTTCATCATCCAGCGCACCAGTTTCATCCCTGCCACCTTCTGGCCCTCTGCCGAAAAGCTGACCTATTTCTTCCTAATGCCGGCCACCCTGATTCACAATCTGGCCGGCAAAGAAGCCGGCGCCATGCCTTGGCTGCAGATCCTCCTGACAGTTGAGGGGGCGGTCCTGGCCAGCGCCCTGCTGGTGACCCTCTGGTGGCTGGCAAACCGGCACATGGGGGGACCGGCCTTCACCTCCCTGTTCCAGGGGGGGGTCCGGTTCAACACATTCGTCGCCCTGGCCCTGGCGGAAAACCTGTTCGGCCGTGAAGGGCTGTTCATGGCCGCTCTTGGGGCCGGTTTCATGATCATCCTGATCAATATCCTCTGTGTGTCGGCCTTCTCTCTGACCGTCAGCCAGGGGGGGCGTATCGACCTGAAGCGCCTCGGGGGTGACCTGCTGCGCAATCCCCTCATCATCGGCTGCGTCATTGGTGTGGGGCTCAACGCTTCTGGTCTGCAGCTGCCGGTGGCCATTGACGGCACCCTGGCCCTGGCGGGTAAAGCCGCCTTCCCGGTGGGGCTGATGGCGGTAGGAGCAGCCTATAGGGCCGGCAACCTGGGGCTACACTGGCAGCCGCTGGTGGTGAGTAGCAGCGTGCAGTTCCTCTGCAAGCCGCTGATCGCCTGGGGGCTGGCCACATGGCTGGGGCTGTCCGGCATGGCTCTGGCCGTGGCAGTGCTGCTGTTCAGCGTCCCCACGGCTCCGTCGGCCTACATCCTCTCCAGGCAGATGGGTGGCGATCACGACAGCATGTCCGCCATCATCACTGTCCAGACCTGCCTGTCGTTCATTACCCTGCCGCTCACCATCTGGCTGCTGCGCTGAGCCCCTGATTTCCATGGCTAAACTGAACCCATCAGGGGTATACTGGAAAGTAGTATACCAACCGAAGAGGAGGCACGTTATGGTACGTTTAGACAGTAATCTGATGACAGATGCCCTCATGCTCATCGGTGGCGGTGTAGTCGGGGCAGGGGTTGCTCTTCTGCTTGCACCTCAAAGTGGCAGAAGGACCCGCCGTGAAATCGCCCGGATGGGCAGAACAATCGGTATGAAGGGGGACATGGCTGTTCGCGATGCAGTCCGCAAGGCAAACGGGCTGGTTGACACGGTCGGCGATAAACTTTCCGGTGCAGTCCGGGAGGGGAAAAGAGAGTTTCTTGCTGCAATCGAAAAGGGGGAAGCGGCGTTTGTCGGCCGCAAGCCTGGCCTGGCGCGGATTTTCGGCTGAAACCGGCGCTGCGTAGTTGACAATTTCACAACTTGACCGCCTGCGGGAGCTGCTGCCTGGCTCCCGCAGGCGACGTAACTGCCTGCGCAAGCAGGTTTTTTTGTGCCCGGCCCCATGGAGGTGAGCAGGTTTGACACCCCAGGAAAGCTTGTTACTCTTTTATCCGGGCAAGTAATCCCATATCGACAACAGAGGAGAAACTCCATGAAACATCTGTCAATTTGCGTGGTTGCACTGTTGATTATGCTGGCAAGCAGCGCCGCCTGGGGGAAGGTGATCGCCAAGGAGGTGGAGTACCGCTCCGGGGATACCGTCCTCAAGGGTTATCTGGCGGAGAACCCCAAATACAAGGGTAAACGGCCGACGGTGCTGGTGGTGCATGAGTGGTGGGGGCACAACGAATATGCCCGCAAGCGGGCCCGCATGCTGGCGGAAATGGGCTATACAGCCCTGGCGGTTGATATGTATGGCGACGGCAAGACTGCCAACCATCCCGAAGATGCCGGGAAATTTGCCGGCGAGGTCATGAAGAACAAGGCGCTCGGGGAGGCCCGCTTCAACGCTGCCCTTGAATTTGTCAAGAAACTGCCGACAGTGGATCCCGCCCGAATTGCCGCCATCGGCTACTGCTTCGGCGGCGGCGTGGTGCTGCACATGGCCAGGCAGGGGGCGGACCTCAGGGGGGTGGTCAGTTTCCACGGCAGCCTTGCCACCGACACTCCGGCCCAACCCGGCATGATCAAGGCAAAGATCTTGGTCTTCACCGGCGGGGCTGACGCCATGGTGCCTCCCGAAGTCGGGGGTGCTTTTGTGACGGAGATGGAGAAAGCCGGCGCCTTCCTCCGCTTTGTCTCCTTTCCCGGCGTGAAGCACAGCTTTACCAATCCCGATGCTGACCGCTACGCAAG
>VEOV01000286.1 GCA_012026855.1 Geobacter sp. | reverse complement strand
CCTGGCAGGGGTCGCCAACGTGGTCATTTCACACGGCCATTACGACCATGTCGGGGGGCTGAAAGCGCTACTACAGGGATTCGGCGCCAAGAGAATCTATGCCGATAAACGGATTTTTTCGCCGCGCCACCGGGTCAAGGATACCGGCGAATGCTACCCGATCGGCACCCCCTTCTCCCGGGAAGAGCTGGTTGACTGCGGCGCCAGCTTCGACTTTTCCGCCGAATACCGGGAAATTGCCCCGGGAATCTACCTTACCGGTGAAGTGCCCCGGGTCACGGAGTTTGAAAAGGGCGATCAAGGCCTGTTCTGCGACTGCAGCGGGCAGGAGCCGGATGCGACCCCTGACGACCAGTCAATGGTAATCGAGACCTCACGGGGCCTGGTGGTACTGCTCGGCTGCTGTCACGCCGGCATTGTCAACACCCTGGAACATATTGCCTACCAGAGCGGCAGAAGAGATATCTACGCGATCATTGGCGGCACCCACCTTGGCTTCTGCAGCCATGAGCAGCTGGACAAAAGCATCAGCGCCATCAGGCAGTACGGAGTCAAGAAACTGGCAGTATCTCACTGTACCGGTTTTGCCGCATCTGCCAGGATTTCACGGGAGCTGCCGAGGGAGTTTCAGCTGGCAATGGTGGGCTATACCCTGGAAGTTTAGAAAAACAGCTATGGAGATGAAAAGATGAAAAAGTTACTGCTTGCCCTTCTGATGGTACTTACAGTTGCGCTGCCCCTGTTCGCCGGGACGGCCAGGGACATCACTTCCAAGGATGCCAAGAGCCTGCTCGTGGCCAAGAAAAATGCCTACCTGCTGGACGTGAGAACCCCTCAGGAGCGGAGCCAGGGGTTCATCCCCGGTTCGGTGCTGATCCCGATCAATGAGGTTGAGCGTCGTCTGAGCGAAATCCCGAAAAACCGGCCGGTCATTGTCTACTGCGCAGTGGGGTCGCGCTCCAGGCAGGTGGCACAGGCCCTTGCCGGAGTTGGCTACGGGGAGGTCTACAACATGCGGGATGGCATCATGGGATGGTACCGGAACGGCTACCAGATCCAGAGGTAGCTAAACCGCTTTACGCTGCTCTTTAATGATGTGGTGCAAGAGTTTCTGGCGGGCGCCGCTCTCGATCATCTTGAGGGACATTGCTGTGGAGTAGTATTCCAGCCTGTTCATCTCCGGAAGCAGCTCCTTTGTCCTGATGATGGAACCGACTGCATGGATATGCCCGGCAGCGTCACCGGAAATTTCGATACGGAGATGAAGCAGTGTGCCGTATGAGAGGCATTCCTTTATCTTGAAGCGAAGCCCGCTGCCGCTCAGGTTTACCCGGCTGGCTATGCTGCCGGTCGGGAGAAAACCGCTCGAACAGTCTCCGCTGCAGTTACGCAACTCCTCCCATTCATCGATGACCAGACCCATCTCCTGGCTCGACGGATACGCGTAGTGAAGCTGCATTATTACATCGGAGCGCGAGTACTCTCTTCTCTCAGTGACAGTGACCCTTTCCGGAAGTTCAACCTTGAGCGAACTGCTGGTCAGATCTTCCTTGAGCTGGGCAGTACAGTGATAGAAGTTTCTCCCTTCTGCCCTGGTTATGACCACCCTGGCACCGCCATTGACCTGCATATGCTCCGGAAAACCCTTGCCGCACAGGTTGAGCAGTATTTCCCCCCTGTCGCTGGCAACTACTGTCGCCTGATCCTCGGCAAACGACCGGTCGGGGAGATCTACCCCCACGCTCACCAATTCTCCCGGCCTCAGAAAGTCGTATTTTGACTGTATTTCAGGCATATAGCTGTCTCTAGAATTCCCTGAGGCTGTCAACCCGCTTCTTTCCATGTCTGACAAAAAGCACAACATCCAAACAATAATTAAATTTATTTATGCAATTTTAAGCCCACTTTGAATTTTATGCCGTTTTTTTCAAAACTGATTGCTGACAGAGCTTTAAAGCGTGTATGTTGAGCGCCATGCAGCGATATTTTTCCGATAAGGCTCTCACTGAAATCAGGCAGGAAATCACCGCCTGCGGCGGCAACGAAGTCTTCTTCATCGGCCGGACCGATGCTACAAAAATAGTCGTCGAGGTCGAGGCCCTGGCGCGCGGCAATAGCGATGCCGTGGCCGCGATCATGATTTCGGCTTCATTTGGCGACATTGCCATCCACAACCACCCTTCCGGCAACCTCACCCCATCCGGTGCTGACCTTGAAATCGCCTCGGTCCTGGGCAACCAGGGGGTCGGTTTTTACATCATCGACAACGCTGCCACCCACTGCTATCAGGCAGTATCACCCTTTGCCGCCAGAACAGTCGCACAGATCCCCCTTGCAGAGATAGATGCCTATTTTGCTCCCGGCGGCGTAATTGCCGCCAACCTGGCCAATTACGAGCAGCGCAGCGAGCAGTCTCGCATGGCCTTTGCCGTGGCCGAAGCCTTCAACGCCGACAGGGTTACCATGATCGAGGCTGGGACAGGTACCGGCAAATCACTGGCCTATCTGCTCCCGGCAGCTCTCTGGACGAAACTCAACCAGGAGAAGGTGGTCATCTCCACCAATACCATCAACCTGCAGGAGCAGCTTACCGGCAAGGACATCCCGTTTCTGCAGAAATACGCCGGCATGAACTTCAAATCTGCGCTGATCAAGGGGCGTGGCAACTACCTCTGCATCAGGAAACTGAACGCTCACCGGGAACAGCCTGATCTTTTCCCGGACGCCAGCTCCGAACTCAAGGCGATCATCCAGTGGAGCAGTACCACTGCTACCGGCGCCAGGGACGATCTCGGCTTCGTGCCGAAGAGCGAAATCTGGGAGGAACTCTGCTGCGAAGGTGATCAGTGTGGCAGGGCAAAGTGCCGTCATTACAACAAATGCCACTATTACACCTCGCGCCGCGGTGCCGCCGGAGCCGACATACTGATTGTCAACCATGCGCTCCTGATGGCTGATCTTGCCCTCAGGCAGCAGAGCGGACAGAACTCCACCTCGATTCTCCCCCCGTTTCAGCGGCTGATCATCGATGAGGCCCATCACCTCGAAGACGTGGCAACAGCAAGCCTGTCCAGCCAGGTTACCAGGCACGGGCTGCTGAAACTCCTGGCCAAACTGCGCAACCCGAGACGCGCCGATCGCGGTCTCCTGCCCCAGCTGTCGGCCACCATCATGACAGAGCTGCCGGACTGCTTCGATGAACTGTACCTGGCACTCTCCAAGCTTCTGGATGAGGCTCTCATTCCTGGGCAGCCGGCACTTATTGAGTGCGTCGACCGGGAGATGGACGGCCTTGCCCTGGCTCTGGAAGGGCATCTGCAACCAGCGGAGCGCGGCAAAGGTGAGATGAAACTGCGCCTTACGTCTGATGTGTATGCCAGCGGTTTCTGGAAAGAAGCGCTCAAGCGGATTCTGAACCTTGCCGGCGAACTATCCGGCTATGCTTCTCTCATGCGGCGAGTTCTGAACGGTCTGCGCGCCCTGCCGGAAAAACCGTCCGACAAGCTCGCGGGGCTCATGGTTGACGTCAAGGGGGTAGCCGGGAGAATCGAAGCGGCAGCCGAGGCACTGAATCTCTTTACCGGGCATGAAGCCGGTATCTGCCGCTGGTTTGAGATGAAAAAAGGGCCCAAGGGGCTTGTGCTCCGCATCTGCTCTTCCCCCCTTGATGTGGCTCCGTCCCTCAAAACCGTGCTGTTTGACAGCTTTCGCAGCGTAGTGATGACATCGGCAACCCTGGCAGTCGGCGGCAAGTTCGATTATCTCGCGGCCCGCACTGGCATTGCCCTGCTCCCCACAGTACGGGTAACCGAACTGCTGCTCGCCTCACCCTTTGACTACGAAAAACAGGCGCTGGTGGGG
>VEOV01000333.1 GCA_012026855.1 Geobacter sp. | reverse complement strand
GCCGGCAACCAGGGCGGCCAGGACACCGCCAACCATTGCCAGCAGGGAGTTGACTGCCACCAGTCCGGATATCTTGTCGATGTGGGCGGCGCTCATGACGTTGAAGCCGAACCAGCCGATGGCCAGTATCCAGGAGCCGAGTGCCAGAAAAGGGATGTTGCTGACCGGGATCGGGTTGGAGCGGCTCTTGGTATAACGCCCCATGCGCGGCCCGAGAATGAGCACTGCCGGCAGGGCGATCCAGCCGCCGATGGAGTGGACCACGACTGAGCCGGCATAATCATGGAACTCGGCGCCGCCGATGCTCTTGAAAATATCCTGCAGCAGGGAGCAGTTCTTGCCCCAGATCAGGGACTCGAAAATCGGGTAGGAGAGGCCGGCAAAGATTGCTCCGGCTGTCACCTGGGGCCAGAACTTGGCCCGCGCGGCAATGCCGCCGGAGATGATGGCCGGGATGCAGGCGGCGAAGCAGAGGAGGAAGAAGTAGTGGACCAGATCATAACCCTGGGCTTCGCTCATCAGCTGCTCAGCCGGTTTCAGGAAGTTGATGCCGTAGGCGAGCGGGAAGCCGATCAGAAAATAGACAACAGTTGATACCGACCAGTCGGTCAGTATTTTTACAAAGGCGTTCACCTGGTTTTTTTTACGGACGGTGCCGACTTCAAGAAAGGCGAAACCGGCGTGCATGGCAAATACCATGACAGCGCCAAGCATGAGAAAGAGGACGTCTGTGCTGGACTTGAGTCCATTCAGTGCGGCGAGATGATCCATCTATTACCCCCGTTGGTAATTATGTTTTGTTCACCGGTCATTGTGAACGAATTACTTTCAGCAACTACCCTGCCAAATTGTAACTGGCTGTAATGACAGGATAAGAAGCCAGCCCGTGCTCAATGACCTGTAATTTCTGTCTATTAATTGGGCAGTAATGCTTAGAAGTGAGGCGCTGAAATGCTGTGGATTTTTAATCCGCTCCGATATATTCTCAGCTCCGGAGGAGAGCATGAGCCCAAGAGTACGCATACTTCCCGAACAGCTTGCCAACAAGATCGCCGCCGGAGAGGTGGTAGACCGTCCGGCTTCGGTGATCAAGGAGCTGGTGGAAAACTCCCTCGATGCCGGCGCCACTGAAGTTATTGTGGAGATTGAGGATGGCGGCCGGAAGCTGATCCGGGTGACCGATAACGGCTGCGGCATGTCCAGGGAGGATGCCCTGGTTTCCCTTGAGCGCCATGCAACCAGCAAGATAGCCACCGACGCCGACCTGTTTGCCATCGCCTCGCTTGGTTTCAGGGGGGAGGCGATTCCATCCATTGCCTCGGTGTCCAGGTTTACCCTGGCAACGAGGGAGCATGCTGCCATCGAGGGGACCGAGATCTATCTGGAGGGGGGTGTCGTCCGGGAGGTCAAGGCCTGTGGCATGCCACCGGGGACGGTAATTACCGTCAGAAACCTGTTCTTTAACACTCCTGCCAGGCTCAAATTCATGAAAAGCCGGGAAACCGAAACCGGTCATATCGGCGATATCCTCAACCGGCTGGCCCTTGCCAGACCGGATGTCCGCTTCATAGCTTCCTTTGACGGGAAAAATGTCATGAAACACCCGGCAGGGAGTCTGATGGCGCGTGGGGGCGCAGTTTTCGGCAGCAGCAATGCCCGGGAGCTTTACCCCCTGACAGCAGGATTTGACGGGGTAGAGTTGTCCGGTCTCATCGGTTCGCCGGCGGTGACCCGTTCGTCAAGCTCCGGACTGTATACTTTTCTGAATGGCAGGTTTATTCGTGACCGGGTGGTGCAGCATGCTGTCATGCAGGGGTACCGTGGTTTGCTGGAGCGGGGCAGATATCCGCTGCTGGCGCTGTTCATCACCATTCCCCCGGATCAGGTCGATGTCAATGTGCACCCGGCAAAGCACGAAGTCCGTTTCCGGGACCAGCAGAAAGTGCATGCTGCCATACAGAACAGTCTGGAAGGGTTCCTGGCATCATCCCCCTGGCTTGACCGGCAGGTAAAGCCGGCCCTGTTTGCTCCGCCGGCCAGTCCATCTCCGGCAAGCAGGGTTGAAGAGGTCAAGGAGGCGTTGCTTAAATATGCGGCGGTTGATCATTCCCAGCCGAAACTTTATCCAGCCCCGGCTGCGGTTGGGCAATCTTCGCCCAGCTCTTTTGCCGCTCCGGAACCGGCGGCCGAGGCAACCGGCGGTTACTTTTCCTCCCTGCGGATCATAGGGCAGCATAAGGCGGCATATATCATCTGCGAGGATGATGACGGCCTGGTAATTATTGATCAGCATGCTGCCCACGAACGGGTGGTATTCGAGGAACTCAGAACCAGCTTTTGCAGCAGCGAACCCCAGGTGCAGCGCTTGCTGATGCCGGTAACTATTGATCTGCAACCCTCCGAGGGGGCGGCAGCAGCTAAGCATCTGGAGATTCTGAACCGGTCCGGTTTTGAACTTGAGCATTTCGGCGGCACTACCTGGCTGGTCAGCTCGGTGCCGGCGGCGCTTGCTGCCCTTGCATGGGAGCAGTCGCTCAAGGATATTCTTGAGGAGCTCTCTGCCATTGGCCAGTCCGGGGTTCTCGGCGAAGCAGTCGATGGGCTGCTGGCCCGCATTGCCTGCCACTCCGTCGTCAGGGGGGAGTGGCACCTGTCGCTGCCGGAAATTACCGCTCTTTTCAGGCGTATGGATAGCACTGCCTCAGCGGCAAACTGTCCCCATGGCCGTCCGGTTATTG
>VEOV01000081.1 GCA_012026855.1 Geobacter sp. | reverse complement strand
GCAGATGATTGCTGCTGATCCGGCCATGGCCGGCCGGAAGTCCATTGTCCTTGCCTCTGAGCGCTGGCACCCGGGAATCATCGGTATTGTGGCCTCAAGGCTGGTGGAGCTCTACGCCCGGCCGGTCATCCTGATCGCCATTTACGACGGTGAGGCCCGTGGATCGGGCCGGAGTGCCGGTTCATTCCATCTCTATCAGGCGCTCAAGGCCTGTTCCGGTCTCCTGTCAGGTTTTGGCGGCCATAAACAGGCGGCCGGGCTGAAGATCGATGTGGCGCAGATTGCCGCGTTTGCCGACTGCTTTGACGCCTTTGCAGCTGAAAATCTGCAAAAGGATGATATGATTCCGGAATTGGCCATAGACCTGCAGTTGACTGCGGCTGATATTTCCCTTGAGCTCTGTACACTGAAGAATTCTTTGCAGCCCTTCGGCATGGGCAATCCCGAACCGGTTTTCATGCTGGCCGGGCTGCAGCTGCTTGAGCAGCGCATCCTTGACGGCGGGCACCTTAAGTTGCGGCTGCAAGCCGGAGGAAAAACTTTTGATGCCATCGGCTTCAGGATGGCAGAGGCCGCGCCCAAGGCCGACAGGGTTGATGTGGCGTTTAATCTGGATGTCAATGTCTGGCAGGGGAGACAGCGTCTCCAGCTGAAGCTCAAAGGGATAAGGGCCGCAGGAGGGAATAGTGGAACGGAGTGAGCGCTACGGCAAGGCGGATTATATCATCCAGGTAGGTTTCTGGGTTAATGCCTTCTTGATGGTGATGAAGCTGGCTGCCGGCTATTACGGCGGTTCGGAAGCGGTCTTTGCCGACGGCATGGAGAGTGCCTGCGATTTCATTGCCATTCTGTCGACCATGATCGCCCTGAAGATCGGCCGGATGCCCTATGACGACAATCACCCCTATGGCCATGGCCGTGCCGAAAGCCTGTCGGCCATCCTGGTGGCCCTGATTATTTTCTCCACCGGCGGCTGGATTCTCTACAAATCGGTCACCTCCATAATAAGGGCTGACTACCAGACTCCCCAGCTGATGGCCGTGGCTGCCGCCTTTGTTACCATCATTATCAAGGAGTGGCTCTACCGCTTCTCCATGAAAACCGGCAGCCGCCTGCAGAGCCCGGCGTTGCTGGCCGTTGCCAAGGACCACCGCAAGGATGCAATCACTTCTGTCGCCACCCTGATCGGCGTCAGCGGCGCCTATTTCGGTTTCGCCATGCTCGACCCCCTTGCTGCCGGTCTGACTGCCTTCTTCATCTTCCATATCGGCTGGGAGACTTTCCATAGCGCCGCCCACGACCTGATGGACGGGCAGCCGGAAGGGGAGTTCATCACCGCCGTCTCCGCAGTGGCCGAGGGGGTGGACGGTGTCGAGCATGTGCATGAGATCCGCGGCCGCCGCTCCGGTCAGTACATCATCATTGATCTCAAGCTGGATATGGATCCGGAGATGACGGTCAAGCGGTCCCACGACATTGCCCTGACCGTAAAAAAGCTGATTTTCGAGCAGTTCCACAACGTCGGCGACGTCATGATCCACATCAACCCCCATGATGAGGATCATGAGGATCTGATCCGGCTCTGAATAGAGGTTGTTTTTGAAATTACTATTCTTTTCACTCTTCGTGCTGACCACTGCTTTCACCTACTGGCTGCGCCACATCAACCTGGCACATCTTAACAAGCATGGCGCTGTTGTCCCGGCAGGTTTTGAGGATGCCATCAGTCAGGACAAGCTGAATAAGACTGTGGACTACACCTTTGCCACCAGCCGCCTCGGTCTCTGGGAATCGCTGTTCGACAATCTGCTGCTGGTGATCTTTCTCTTCGGCGGGCTGCTCGCCCGGTACGACGCGTTCATTGCCACCCTGGGCGGCTCGGCAATTATTAAGGCAATCCTTTTCTTCATCTGCCTCTCCTGGCTGCAGACTCTGCTGGAACTCCCGTTTACCCTCTACAGCACTTTTGTGGTCGAAGCCCGTTTCGGCTTCAATACCATGACCCTGCGTCTCTGGCTGGTGGATCTGCTTAAATCACAGGCCATCGGTGCAGTGCTAACCGGACTGCTGCTCGGCGTAGCCTTTGCGCTGATCGGCTGGAGCCCGCTGCACTGGTGGCTCTGGGTCTGGGCCTTTCTGGCGCTGTTCAGCCTGTTCATGATGTTCATCTCCCCCTATCTGATCGAGCCGCTGTTCAACAAGTTCGAGCCGGTCACCGAACCTGGCCTGGCGGAAGAGATCGGTGCCATGATGGCCCGTGCCGGGTTGCAGGTCGGCAGTGTGGTGCAGATGGACGCCTCGAAGCGGAGCAAACACTCCAATGCCTATTTCACCGGCATCGGCAAGGTGAAGCGGATCGTGCTCTTTGATACCCTGATCAAGCAGATGAGCCACGCCGAGATTGTGGCAGTTCTTGCCCACGAGATCGGCCACTGGAAGCTGGGGCATGTCCGGAAAAGGCTGCTGGTGGCGGAACTGGTGGCGCTGGTCGTTTCCTATGGAGCGTTCGTGGCTCTCGCCTGGTCAGGGCTGCCTGGTCTGCTCGGCTACACGGCACTGTCACTGCCGGCCCGGCTGGTGGTGCTCGCCTTCATCGGTTCCCTGATCTCCTTCCCATTGGCGCCGCTCTTCTCCTGGCTCTCCAGGCGCGACGAGTACGGGGCTGACTGCTTTGCCGCTGACATAACCGGCGATCCGGAGGCGCTGGCCACTGCGCTCATCAAGCTGTCTGCCGAGAACCTGTCCAATCTGCATCCCCATCCTTTTTATGCAGCATGGTATTATTCCCATCCACCGGTGGTGGAGCGGCTGAATCAATTGAGAACGCTTGCTTAATGGCGTTTCTGCAGTTATATTCCATCCCTGCCAGGAGTTAAAAAGGAGGTGTTCCCACCATGACAATCGACCAGTTGAAGGAGAAACTTGCTACAGGCCTTGCTGCATGCGAGTCTGTAGAGGCTAAACTGAAGTTTGCCGCCGAAGGGTTGGCGCAGATTTTCAGCGTCAGGAACCATGAGGTTGTGCTGTTCAGTGTCAACCAGAAAAAGCATGAAATAACCTTTGTCTGGCCGCTTTCCATGGCAAAGATCGGCCACATCCCTCTCAATGCCATTAACTCGCTGGTTGCCAAAACCGCCAATGAGCAGAAATCCTACCTGGACAACGCCTTTGCCGGCAGCCGTCATCTCTTCATCTTCGAGCATATGCTGGCTGAAAAGAACGAGCGGATTCCGGTACAGAAAATCATGAGTGCGCCGATTATCGGGGCTGACGGCGTCACTGTCGGTGTCGTGCAGATCAGCAGGAAGGCGACTTCGCCCGTTGAGGCTGGTGATGATTTCACCGAGGGGAGTCTTGCCGCCCTTGAGTCGCTGGCTGTTGTACTGCTCCCCTGTCTGGCCTGACAGATGATACCGGTCGGGTTCTACTCTAAAGGGACTTTGCAGCAGGAAGAGGGGGCAGTCGTGGCCGAATACCCTGTGCCGCTGAAGGTCAACGGCCAGGAGATTGCTACCCTGGTGGCCTCTCCCCATGAGCTGAACTTCCTGGTGGTTGGTTTTCTCCGGTTGCAGGGTTTCATCAGCCAGCTGGCAGACATTGAACTGCTCTCGGTCTGTGAGGATTTCGGCGGCGCCAATGTGCGCATCAAGGGGGAATTGCCTGCCCGGCTCAAGCCGGTGCTCACCTCCGGCTGCGGCACCGGCATAACCTTCAGTGCACCGGTTGCTCTGCAGGTTTCAGCGGAGCAGAGCTATGCACCGGAGCAGATTTTTACCCTGATGAATGAGCTTGGCAAGCGGGCGGACAGATACCGGACCCATGGCGGCATCCACTCGGCCGCTGTCGGTGACGGCGATCGGCTGCTTCTCTATGCCGAGGACCTGGGGCGGCATAACACCCTGGATCGAATCGCCGGCGAAGCCCTGTTCAAGGGGATTGACCTCAACGGCCTGATGCTGGTCACCTCCGGCCGGATCTCCACCGAAATGGCGGCCAAGGCGGCCCAGCTGGGCATCTGCCTGCTGGCGTCACGCACCTCTCCCACTGACATGGCGGTGCGCCTCTGCCGGGAGTCGGGCATAACCCTGATCGGCTACATGCGGGCCGCCACCTTCCAGCTCTATACCCATCCTGAGCGGCTGAAGATCCCTACGGCAAAAATCGACAATATTACCGGGGTCATTCTGGCCGGGGGCAAGTCATCACGCATGGGCTGCAACAAGGCGCTGCTGGATTATTGCGGTGAACCGCTCATTGCCTCCATTTACAAGACCCTTAACCGGGTATTCAGCAGGGTGATGGTGGTCACCAATACTCCTGCTGACTACGATTTCCTCCCCTGCGTCAAAGTCCCTGACATCTTCCCGGAAAAAGGCTCCCTGGCCGGTATCCATGCTGCTCTGCAGGCTGCTGCCACCGAGCGGATCTTTGTGGTCGCCTGCGATATGCCCCACCTGGACGAAAAGCTGATCCGTCACCTGGCGGGCATTGGCGGCGTTGCTGTTGTGGTCCCCCAGAGCGACAGCGGCTTCGAACCGCTGCATGCGGTCTATTCCAAAGAGGCCTTGCCGGTATTTACCAGCGCGCTCCAGGCGGAAAAGATGAAAATATTCGATCTGTTCGAACAGGTCGGCGTCAAAATTGTCCCCCCCGAAGAAATTGCCGCCATTTCTGCCGGTTTCAGCTCCTTTGACAACATGAACACTCCCGAAGAGTACTCGCGGCTGCAGGCCTGAACCTGTCGACCTCCCTCTAATGGATATCCCGCTGATAAATCTTGTTTTTACCCTGGAGAGCGGCGGCGGCCGCGTCAAGCCGCAGCTGCTGTTTGCTTTCAGGCAGAGCTATCAGGCAGCGTTCAGAGGGGCAGTTGGCTGTCTGTCGGCTGATGGCAGCTGTTCGGCCGACAGTGGCTGCCCCTGCCGCTACACCTTTGACCAGGGGCTGTCAACCGACCCGGCAGCAGTGCGCCGTTTTCAGAAACCTTCCCTTCCGTTTGCCTTTCGCCTGCCGTTGCTGGATCAGGAGATGCAGCCCGGCGATATTGCCGAATTTTCACTGACCCTGGTCGGCGGTGCCACCAATCACCTGGCACTCCATATTGCTGCCGTCAGAGCCGCTTTGCCGCCCCAGCTCAGACTGCTGGCAGTGGCGGCGGTAGCTAGCGACGGCTCCCGCAAAAGCATTACTGTCAGGGGGGGGAAGGCCGATTTCTCCGCGGTGCCGGTCATCTCTTTTGAGGAGATCATGGCTGGTGCCGTTGCGGTAGCAGACCCCCTGAAGATCAACCTGCTTGCCCCGCTGCGCCTCATGCAGAACGGCGCCCCTCTTTACGCCCCATCCTTCCCGGCACTGGCCGGTGCACTCTTCAGGCGGATTTCATCCCTGGCCTACTACTATGGCGGCGTTGAGCTGGACTGCGACTTCAAATGGCTGGCGGAAAAGTCCCGGGCTGTTCATTGTGACAACTCAGGCCTGAAGTGGGTGAACTGGGGGGGGGCGCTGCAAGGTGTCAGCGGCTCCATTGCCGTTTCCGGTGAGCTGGCCGAACTGCTGCCTTTTCTGTGCCTGGGCGAACTGCTCAACGTGGGCAAAGGCGCGTCCTACGGCATGGGGAGTTATCGCCTTGACTGGTAAGTTGCCGCTCCGGTGATAGAATTTATGAAAATGCACTGCCGGAGGCCTTTTTTGTCCAAATCCCGTCTTTATGCTCTAACCATCATCCTGCTCCTTGGCATGCTCCTGTTTGCCGGCGGCTGCCGGAAAGCTGCGGACAGTGAACTGCACGGCTATGTGGAGGGGGACTATGTCTACATCTCGGCACAACTGCCCGGTACGGTTACTCTGCAGGTGGCAAAGGGGACTATGGTCAAGGAGGGGGAGCCGCTCTTTTCACTGGAGAGTGTTGCTGAACTGACTGCCCGTGATGAAGCGCAGCGGCGGCTGGCACAGGCACAGGCACTGCTGCAGGACTTGCGCAAGGGGGCCAGGCCGACCGAGCTGGCAGCATTGAAAGCAAAGCTGCAGGAGGCCAAGGATGCCAAATCCCTGGGTGAGATCGAATTTAACCGTGCCGAGCGGCTGATGAAAAACGGCACTGTCTCGGTGCAGGATTACGACCGGGCAAAAGCAGTCCGCGATCAGCAGCAGCAACTTGTGGCAAGACTTGAGGCCGAACTGCAAAGCGCCGGGCTGGGCGGGCGCAGCGACCAGCTGGCCGCTGCCGAAGCCAATGTGAAGGCGTTGGAGGCGGTGGCAGAGCGGACCCGGTGGGACCTGTCTCGCAAAAGCCTGCGGGCGCCGGTAGGGGCCCTGGTTTTCGACATGCTCTACCGGAGCGGCGAATTTGTCCCGGCCGGCCGGCCGGTGGTGGCGCTCCTGCCGCCGGCCAACATCAAGGTGCGGGTGTTTGTTCCCGAAGCGAAGCTGGCCGCCATTCATCTCAACGATCATGTTACGGTTACCGTTGATGGTTTGAAGGAGACCTGCAACGGCCGGGTCAACTACATCTCTCCCAAGGCCGAATACACTCCGCCGGTTATCTACAGCCGGGAGAACCGTGACAAGCTGGTGTTCATGGTGGAGGCGGCCTTTGCGCCGGAAGTTGCTGCCAGGCTTCACCCCGGTCAGCCGGTTGACCTGAGGTTCGGACACTAGCCATGTCCGGTGAGCTTGCCATCGATGTCAAGGGGATGACCAAGCAGTTTGACGGCGTTATTGCGGTCAATGCCATTGACCTGCAGCTGCGCCGTGGCGAAATCTGCGGGTTTCTCGGCCCCAACGGCAGCGGCAAGACCACTTTCATCAGGATGCTCTGCGGCCTGCTTCGCCCCGACGGGGGGAGCGGCAGCTGTCTCGGGTTCGACGTCATCAGGGAGAGTGAGGCGATTCGCAAAGAGGTCGGCTACATGACCCAGCGCTTCAGCTTTTACGAAGATCTGACCATTGCCGAGAATCTCGATTTCGTAGCCCGGATGTTCTCCCTCCCTGGACGTAAAGCGGCTGTAGCGGAGAGCCTGGAGCAGCTCGGCCTGGCCGGCCGCCGCAACCAGCTGGCCGGGGAACTTTCCGGCGGCTGGAAACAGCGCCTGGCTCTGGCTGCCTGCATGCTTCACAGACCACAACTGCTCCTCCTTGATGAGCCGACTGCCGGGGTCGATCCCAAGGCGCGCCGCGACTTCTGGGACAGAATCCATGAGCTGGCCGGCGCAGGTATCACCGTGCTGGTCTCCACCCATTACATGGACGAAGCGCGCCGCTGCCATAATCTCGCCTACCTCTCCTACGGCAATCTGCTGGTGCATGGCACCCCCGATGAAATAGCCGGAGACGCAACTCTTGAGGAGGTCTTTATCCGCCTGACTGAAGCCTCTACGGATAATTACCAGCCATGACTCCTCTCCCGGTCTTTTCTCCAGCCCGTCTCTGGGCAATGGTGGTGAAAGAGTTCATCCAGATGCGCCGCGATCGGCTTACCTTCGGCATGATGATTGGGATCCCCCTGATTCAGTTGATGCTCTTCGGTTTTGCTATCAACTCCGATCCTAAGCATCTGGCCACCGCCGTGCTGATGGCAGACCGCACTCCCCACGCCAGAACCATTCTGCAGGCGATCCGGACGAGCGGCTATTTCGATTTTGTCAGGGAGGTGCAGAGCGAAGGGGAGGGGGGAGAGCTGCTGGCGCGTGGCGAGATACAGTTCCTGGTGACAGTGCCGAGCGGATTCTCCCGCGAGCTTCTGCGGGGTGAGCGGCCAGTGCTGCTGCTGGAGGCAGATGCCACTGATCCGGCCGCCACCGGCAATGCGGTTGCTTCGCTGAAAGCCCTGCTCGGATCTGCGCTGCAGCACGAGCTGCAAGGTCCGTTTGCCCACCTGGCCACCACTGCCGAACCTTTCGAGCTGCGTATCCATCCACGCTACAATCCGGAAGGAATCACCCAGTACAACATCGTCCCCGGGCTCATGGGGGTAGTACTGACCATGACCATGGTGATGATTACCGGACTGGCCATCACCCGTGAACGGGAACGGGGCACCATGGAGAACCTGCTCTCCATGGTGCCCCGGCCGCTGGAGGTGCTGATTGGCAAGATTGTCCCCTATATCCTGGTGGGCTATGTACAGGTCTGCCTGATCCTGCTGGCCGCCAGATTTGTCTTCAATGTGCCGATGGTGGGGAGCTTGGTGCTGCTGCTGGCGGTGGTCATGGTATTCATCATTGCCAATCTGGCGGTGGGGATAACCTTCTCAACCATAGCCCGCAACCAGCTGCAGGCCGTGCAGATGACCTTTTTCTTCTTCCTCCCCTCGATCCTGCTCTCCGGCTTCATGTTCCCGTTCCGCGGCATGCCGCGCTGGGCGCAGTACATCGGCGAGGTCCTGCCGTTGACCCATTTCCTGCGGATTATCAGGGGAGTGCTGCTGAAAGGGAACGGCCTGGGGGAAATCTGGCCGCAGATATGGCAGATCGGGTTGTTTGTTCTGGTGGCGGTAGTGATTGCGGTGAAGCGGTATCGCAGGACCCTTGACTAGTAGATGATGAGGTAGTCGTGGTCCTGGGCGAGCTTGGAAATCTCCAGGTGGTCCTTTATCAGATAGGTTTTGCCTTCCAAGGTGAACGTGTAGGTGTCGTCACCGTTATCAATACAGCTCTCAATCAGGGTTTCAAATAGTGCGGTCTTGACCATCATGGTTTGCTGTCACCTCTGGGATAATATATTGAGCTGGCCTTGACAAGGCAGCCGGGCAATCGTTACTGATTATATGCCTGATTCTGGTGTAAAATACAATTGTGAGCAGTTAAATTCTTCTCAGCGCAGGAATTCTTTAATGTCAAACAAGCAGGCTACATACTCCATCAGCGGCATGTCGTGCGTCAACTGCGCCGCCAGGATCGATAAAACCCTGAACGAAACCGCTGGAGTCGCCCGGGCTGCTGTCAACTTTGCCATGGGAGAGCTGCGGGTTGATTTTGATGAGACGGTGGTCTCCGCTGCCCGGATCGAGCAGGTCGTTACCGGACTCGGTTACGGCATTCGCAGTGCTGTCCGGGCAGAGAGCGAAGCAGATATTCAGAGGGAGCTTAAAGCGCAGTTCTACTGGTTTGTTTTTGCCCTGGCATTGTCGCTGCCGATCATGGCAACCATGGCGATGCACGACAACCGGGCTGTCGGGTGGCTGAACCTCGTGCTGGCGGCAATAGTCCAGTTCAGCGCCGGACTAACCTTCTACCGTGGCGCCTGGTATGCCGTCAGGAGCGGCAGCGCCAATATGGATGTGCTGGTGGCGCTGGGGACAACGGCTGCCTTCGGCTATTCTCTGATCGCTTTTCTCGCCGGCTGGCATGGCGGGGTGTTTTTTGAGACTTCCGCCATGTTGATTGCCTTTATACGGCTTGGCAAATATCTGGAGGCCAGGGCCCGCGGGGCTGCCAGCAGGGCGCTGCAGGCACTGTTGAACCTGCAGCCCAAGAGGGCGAGACTGCTGGTCGACGGCAGTGAGGTTGACGTTGCCGCCGAAGCAGTCAAGGCGGGAGACCTGCTGCTGGTGAGGGCCGGAGAGGCTTTCCCTGTCGACGGCGAGATCGTGGCCGGTGAGAGCAGTGTTGACGAAGCGCTGGTGACCGGCGAATCGTTGCCGGTCAGCAAGCTGTCCGGTGACAGGGTTATTGGCGCTACCATTAATCTCACCGGTGCACTGCAGATCAAGGCAACCGGTGTTGGCGAGGATACCGTGCTGGCCCGCATCGTGCGGCTGGTACAGGATGCCCAATCCGACAAGGCTCCCATCCAGCGTTTTGCCGACCGGGTATCAGCCTGGTTCGTGCCGGTTGTGCTGCTTCTGGCAGTCGCCACTTTCTGCGGCTGGTATTTCCTCTCGTCCCATGGTTTTATCTTCGCTTTCAAGCTGGCAATTGCCGTGGTGGTCATCGCCTGTCCCTGTGCCATGGGGCTGGCAACGCCGACTGCCATCATGGTTGGTAGCGGCATCGGCCTGTCAGCAGGCATCCTGGTGCGTCGTGGTTCGGTACTAGAACATCTCTCCGGAATAAATCTGGTGCTTCTGGACAAAACCGGAACCTTGACCGAAGGGCGGCCTGCCCTTGTCTCCCATATTGCTACTGCCGGGGTGACTGAGCTGCTGTTCCTGGAACAGCTGACTGCTGCCAGCTCAAACTCCAATCACCCGCTGGCTGTTGCTGCCGTGGCTGCTGCCACAAAGCGCGGCATAGCTGTTGGTGCCATGGAAAACAGTGAAGAGCGCAGCGGTTTCGGTATCATTTGCAGTTACAAAGGGGTGCGGTTGATATCCGGCAGCAGACGGCTCTTGGAAGAGTCCGGCGTTGCCTGTAATGCTCTGGGCGATCAGGCTGATACGCTTGCCAGGGAGGGAAAATCCCTTGTCTGGCTGGCGGCTGACGGTGTTCTTGCCGGTGTGGCCGCCTTTGCCGATCCTCTCAAGGCCGGTTCAGCTGCTGCCGTGGCTCTGCTGCAATCCATGGGGGTTCGCTGCATCATGATTACCGGTGATCATGCCGCCGTTGCAGCCACTGTTGCCGGTGAGCTTGCCCTTGACGGCTTCGAGGCACAGGTCCTGCCGGAACGCAAGCAACAGGTTGTGAGTGAATACCGGGCAAAGGGGTTTGTCGTTGCCATGGTGGGTGACGGCATTAATGATGCTCCGGCGCTGGCGGCTGCCGATGTTGGCATTGCCATCGGGAGCGGTACTGATGTGGCCAAGGAGACCGGGGATATTATCCTGGTGCGCAACGATCTCCTGGATGTTGTCCGGGTGATCCGCCTCGGCCGGGCAACTCTGGCCAAGGTGAAACAGAACCTTTTCTGGGCGCTGTTTTACAATGTCGTCGGCATTCCAGTTGCCGCCGGTGCTCTCTATCCTGCCTTTGGAATCACCCTTTTGCCGGAGTATGCCGGGCTTGCCATGGCATTATCGTCAGTGTCGGTGGTGACAAACTCGCTGCTGTTGAAAAGGGTCAAGCTCTGAGCGTGCATATTAATCATGTCAATGTGGCAATAATCCCCGCTGGAAATTCTCCTTGGCGACTTTGAGCCAAATTTTTGACAAAGCATGAATATGTAGTCAAAAATATGACGCAATCACCCTGATTGTCGTCAATACGGTAGTTTGCAGCACTGCTTGCCCGCCAATACTCTCCCCTTGCAATGTCGCGAATGTAAATTTGTTTCAAATATGCGTCAATAAACTGACGGTAGTCCCTGCCCTAGCCTGGGCAGAGAGCATCATGCGGGCAAAACTTTAGCTGGAAATAAATTGATTGCAATCGTAAATGGTTGAAAATAAACAGTTATATGACTAATGTTATTTATATTAGATAAATCTAAGACATATCGGAGGGATTGGCACGATTGATGTAATAAACATTGCACTTGTTAATCTGTATCAAATTAGAGCCAGGAGGGGAATCATGCAATGTCCAAAGTGTAGAGGCCGAATGTTTGCTGAGAAGTACTATGATTTTGTCCGTTCCTTCGATGCATGGAAGTGCACCTGCTGCGGGGAGATGCTCGACTCCACCATCTTGGCAAACAGACTCAAAAATATCGAGAGAATGCGCTCATAGAGCGGCTTTGATATATTAAGCAGTAGAAAAGGGGGGCTTGGACGCAAGCCCTCTTTTTTATTTGTTTATGTCAGGGAAAAGTAATATCAATCGATAATTTCATTTCAGGGGCGACGAGCTTGAAGAAATGCGGGGAAACCTTTTAAATTTAGATAGGCAGTGCCAAGGGGGAAGCATTGCTAGCGCCAGATGCACCCATTCTGTAGTCATAAGAGAATCATGCAGGAAGTTATTTACCTTTGATTGGCGATTTTGGTGCGGTGCCGACACTGCTACTGTTATATTCTTTATCAATGAGTGATAGCATTTCATTGACATCTTCTCGTTTAGGGTCGATTTGGGCTGCCTTAATCAGTGCTTCTCGGGCTTTTCTTGAGTCTGGAACGCTCATATAGATTCGAGCAAGAGCGAAATACGAATTGGCTGTCGCTTTTAAGGCAATTGATTTCAAAAATGCATCAGTAGCAGCTTTGTAGTCTTTGAGGGATTCCTTGACAAGGCCAAGCCTGTAATAGTTAAAACTTTCTGCTGGGTAGCGGCTTATTTCATCGGTAAGAAAGTGAGCCAAGTCCACATATTTCTTTTGCCGACCCAGAATTCCTATCAATCGGGTTCGCTCCTCCTGATCATTTCTGTCAATGATAAGAATCTCTCGACTCAGCTTCTCTGCGCGGAGAAGGTTGTTTCTTTTAATTTCCAGTTTTATAAGTTCTCGACGCGGCTCCAGGTTAAATTTGTCAAGCCTGATTGCTGCTTCAAATGACTTAGCCGCCTCATTCAGTTTACCCATCTTCTTATATGCTTTGGCAAGCTGACAATGAATAGCAGGGTCTTCCGGAGTTATGTCAATCGCATTTCTGTATTCGATAATTGCTAAGGCGTATCTGCCCATGAGAGTGTATATTTCTGCAAGCTTCTGGTGGGCATTTGCATTGGATTTGTCAAGGGAGATGCACTGTTCATAAGCACTTATTGCGCCTTTATGATCACCGGTTTGCTCCAGTGAGGTGGCGATATTGAAATAAACCCCCGCAATGTCAGGTGAAATAACTTCTAAGCCCTCAATGCCAGTCAATGCGTCTCTGTCACTACTGCCAATTTCTCTGACAGCTTTAGGACAAATTCTGCCGTCACTAACACGTGCGTCAGTGTCTTTTGGTTGAGAAGTGACAAGAGGGGCACTTGCTTCAATGCATTGCAGTTCGCAGTTTTTAGCCTGAACTGAAGAGCTGCAGAAGATAACCACGCTAAGCAGTGACAGTACTATTGGATTCAACATGGGTCTCACCGATGCTATGGTTTCTGCATGAGGATAAAATACAGAATGCCAAGAAAAACCACGACCAGCGCGAGCCTGGCTGCTCCCTTGGCCATCAGGGACATGATCCAGGTCAGCGAGTATGCCCCTGTCCAGCAGAAGGCCAGCCGCAATAATCCGGTAATGTCCGCAAAGACATAGAGCCAGATGAAATAGAAAAGGAGAAAATTTGTGACAAAGAGGATGCCATTGAGGAAAATAGCGACATAGCGTCGTTCAAGAAAGCGCGGCTCAATTGTCAGGGTTTTTGTCATTTTCATAGTGTCGAATTAATGAAATAGCCGAAATTGAATTATGTAGGCGGCAATGCCGCCGAAATACCCCACCAGCGCCAGCCCGCTGATTCGCTTGACATACCAGAAGAAGTGAATCTTCTCCAGCCCCATTGCCGCTACTCCTGCGGCTGAACCGATGATCAGGATCGAGCCGCCGGTGCCGGCGCAGTAAGCCATAAACTCCCACAGGAAGCTGTCGGTCGGGTACTGCTGCAGGCTGTACATACCCATGGAGGCGGCTACCAGTGGCACGTTGTCGACGATGGCGCTCACCATGCCAATGATGGTGACGATGACATCTTCACGCCCGACGACCCGGTTGAGCCAGCCGGCCAGATTAGTGAGGATGTGGGTATGCTCCAGAGTGGCTACCGCCAGGAGGATGCCGATGAAAAAGACGATGGACGCCATATCGATCTGCTTGAGTGCCCTTACCAGGGTGAGGTGTTCTTTGTCTTCATCGTCCTTTTTACTATGCAGCAGCTCTCCTGTCAGCCAGAGGATGCCTAGGCCGAAGAGAATCCCCATGAACGGCGGCAGGTGAGTGACGGTCTTGAAGATCGGCACACAGATCAGGATGCCGAGCCCCATGGTGAACATCAGGTTCTGCTCGAAAGGTGTAGTCTTGTCGCGGTGACCATGCTCTTCTATCTTTGTTGGTGAAACAACCAGCTTCCCCTTGAGGAACCAGCTGGTTATGGCCAGCGGCACGATCATGTTGATCATGGAGGCAATGAAAACCCCCTTCATGATGGCCAGGGTGGTGATCTGGCCGCCGATCCAGAGCATGGCGGTGGTGACGTCGCCGATGGGTGACCAGGCGCCGCCGGCATTGGCGGCTATGACAATGATGCCGGCAAAGAAGAGCCGGTCGTCATGCTTGTCGAGCAGCTTTTTGATCAGCGAGATCATGACGATGGTGGTGGTCAGGTTGTCGAGCACGGAGCTGAGGAAGAAGGTGACAATGCCGATAAGCCAGAGGAGCGTGGTCAGTTTGGTGGTCTTGATGCGGGAGGTGATTACATCGAAGCCGTTGTGGGCGTCCACCACCTCGACAATGGTCATTGCTCCCATGAGGAAGAAGACGATCTGTGCCGTCCCCATCAGCGACTCGTTCAGTTGTTCACTCACCAGATGATGGTCGCCGGTGGAGAGGGCGTAGATGGTCCAGAGCAGACCGGCACCGATCAGGGCCGAAGCTGACTTGTTGACCTTGAGAGGATGCTCCAGGGCGATGGCGGCGTAGGCAATGACAAAGATGATAACAATGGCGGTGAGCATGTGCTGATCTCCGGGCTGTAAATTTGATCTTAGTTGACAAAAACCGGGCAAAGTTAGGCGGTTTGAAGAGCGCTGTTGCGCCTTGCTATTTAGTGAAATATCTGAACAAACGCAGCTCGCCAACGCTGCCATGGCCATGGGTGCTTGGCGCGCTGCCGGCGTCTGGCGGGGGATTCCTCAGGGCATCGCCGATAATCAGGCCGCCGATGGCACCGTAGAGAAGTGCTGCTCCTCCGCCGGTCAGTAGCAGGCTCAACTGGGTGCCGATGCCGACACCGGTAAAGAGCAGTCCGGTGATCAGGCCGACGAAGCCGAGGATTAACGCGCCCCGTTTCTTCTCACCGACCCTCTGGACTGCCCAGCCTCCCGTTGCCCAAGCCATAATGGAGTAAACGGCAAACCCGCCCAGATCCCAGCGGGCCGAGAAACTGTCCATCATGCCGCTGTATTCCATGGCCTGCGGGATGATGTTGGTGGTGAGGCTCAGCCCGGCAAAACCGCCGAGCAGTGTCGCACCAACAGAGCGCAATTTGATGGTCATGACAAACTTCAGGATGGCAGCATTGATGGCGCGAATCGCTTTCAGGGTGAAGTTGCCGCTGTTCCTCTCTGGTGGTGCAGGATGATGCATAGCATAACTCCTTTGTGCCGAATACTGAAATTTATTGTTTGACGGCCGCCGGTCACTGCAGCCGGCTATTTACCCATCCCCGGCCCCTCGCTATCCCGGAGGGGAACGTAAAATCCCTCTCCTGTTTCATGAGGGGCCGGGGATGGTACGGTTTCAGCTTGAAGATCAGTGGCCTGCTGACGGCGGCGTTACCAGTTTGCCTGGGTAGCGG
>VEOV01000104.1 GCA_012026855.1 Geobacter sp. | reverse complement strand
TGCAAATGCAGGCCTGCCCTCTGCTATGATTGATATCAGCGACGGACTGCTTGCCGATCTTGGACATATCCTGAAGGCTTCGGCTGTCGGCGCCGTGCTTGATCTGGAGTCGTTGCCCTTGTCCGCAGCGTTCACCGCTACCTTGGCCGGTTCCGGGGGGGCTTTGCTGAATCTGCCCCTGTCTGGCGGTGAAGATTATGAACTGCTTTTCACGCTTGATCCGGCAAAGCTGGCGGAGGCAAAAATGGTGGCAGAGGCGGCCGGCACCCGGATAACGGTAATCGGCAGCCTTACTGAAGAACAGGGTATTGTTATGAACAATGCTCCCGGCGGTTTCCTGAAAACATCGGGAGGTCATGACCACTTCGCAGGTCAAGGAGCCAAGTTTGTCTGAAATACCCTCACCCGGTGATCTCCACCCGGAACCTCTCATGGTTTCGGATAGCTCCTCTCTAGACATCTCCGATGAAGAGTTCGCCGAGATTCGTAATGCCCTTCTCTTTAATCGCGGTTTCAATCTTGATGCCTACAAGGACCGATGTGTAAGACGGCGGATTGCCATCAGGGTTCGCGCCACCCACTGTACATCTGTCAAGGAATACTGCGATCATCTTCATACCCACAAGCCTGAGATTGCCCACCTGCTCAAGGTTCTGACGATTCATGTGAGTCAGTTTTTCCGTAATTTCAGTACCTTTGAAAAACTGCGCCTGGAAATACTCCCCTATCTCTTCGATTCTGCCCGCTCAAGGGGGACAAAAGAGTTGAAAATATGGAGTCTGGGCTGCGCTAGTGGAGAAGAACCGTACACTCTTGCGCTTATTCTTGCAGAACAGTTTGCGGAAGTGATAAAAGAGATTCCAGTGGTGATAGAGGCCACAGACATAGACAGTGCCACTCTTGATCTGGCAAAAAGCGGACTCTACTCGCCAGAAAGAATGCAGGAGATGCCTGAGCAGTATCTGCATAAATACTTCAACCTGCTGGATAACCAGTATAAGCTGTCTCCGGAAATCGCTGCCATGGTCACCTTCAAGACCGGTGATATGTTCAACGATCTTCTCTATCACAATTGTGATCTGCTGATCTGTCGCAATGTCATGATCTATTTTTCCCGGGAGCAGCAGGACAGGATTTTTCGCAACATAGCCAGAGTGCTCAATCCGGACGGATTTATGGTGCTCGGCAAATCAGAGACGCTGCTGGGTGAAAGCCGGGCTCTTTTCCAGACTGTCTGCCCGGTTGAGCGGATTTATCGCCTGGCGGCAGCTGCAGCAAAAACTTAGGCAAACGCCATCTGAAGGGGGTTATATGTTTATCCCGATAGGCTACAAATTCATTCTCGGCATTATAGTAGTAGTTGCTGCCGTGGCGTTTTCTCCCTCCCTGGTCATACTCCTTGGCTACTCACAGGAGATGACCAATATTTTTGCCTATTCCGTTGCGCTTACCACCGGGCTGATTCTTGGCTGGTTCCTTTCCAAGGGACTCAGCAAAAGCATTGGCCGGATTACCTCTGCAGTGGAGTCGATCAGCGCCGGCGACCTGTCCCATGATCTTGAGGTCAGGTCAAAGAAGTTCCCTGATGAGACTACTGAAATTGGCAATGCCATCAATATGATGGCGGAAAGCCTGAGAGATCTGGTCAGCCAGATACGCTCTGCTTCTGCCCATGTCTCAGAGTCTTCCCGGACACTCTCTTCCACATCCCTTGAAGTGAACGCCACCACTGAAGAGATTGCCAGAGCCCTTGAGCAGATTTCCCATGGTGCTGAAGTGCAGGCTGATATGGCCGGTAAAGGGGCAAATTTGATCCACGAACTGGCGGTTTCCATTGAGCTGGTTGCCAAGCGAGCCGGCGAATCAGCTGCTTCAGCACGGGAAACCAGCGCCAACGCCCAGCAGGGGGGGGAGCTGGCCCGCCAGACCACTGAACTGATGAAGGAGTTCCTTGATTCGGTTGAGTATACCGGGCAACAGTTCGCCGAACTTAATGGCAAACTGCAGCAAGTGGGCAGAATTGCCGACCTGATTGTGGAGATCTCCAGACAGACCAATATGCTTGCCCTGAATGCATCCATTGAAGCTGTCAGGGCAGGGGAGTACGGCAAAGGATTTACCGTGGTCGCTGAAGAGGTCAGAAAGCTGGCCGACGGGACCAATCGGGCGGCGTCAGACATTATTGATCTGGTTGCCCTGATCAAGGAGGATAGCACCAAGGTCAGGGATACCTTTGCGGCCAGTTCAAGGCAGGTCAACGAAGGGAAGAAGAAGCTTAACAGTACCACCCAGGTTTTCCAGTCAATCGTCCAGAGTGTCATGGAGACGGAGCGCCGGGCAAACAGTATCGCTGACCTTTCCAGCATGCAGTCGGACGGTGCCCAGAAGATGGTCAAGACGATTGATGAAATTGCCAAGGTTGCCGAGGATAATGCTGCCGCTACCGAGCAGGTATCTGCTGCCACCGAAGAGCAGTCTGCCGCCATGCAGGAGATGGCTGCTGCAACCAGGGAACTGGCTGCTCTTGCCACAGGACTGCTGCACGCCACCGAGCGTTTCCGGCTCCCTGATGATGTTCAGGAAGATGATGAGTAGCTCCGATCTGTCAGGCTACATGCTTTTTTCTGCAGGAGGGCACAGGTATGCCGTTTCTGTGGATTCAGTAGACGAAATAGCTGAAATGCTCCCCGAATATCCCATCCCCGGAGCGCCAAGATTCATTCGCGGTGCTGTCAATATTCATGGCAAAATTGCGGTTTTGCTCGATATTTCAATGTTCCTCGGCAGAGGCCCGTTACCGCAGGGGCGCAACATGCTGCTGCTCAGAGTGCCGGGGGCATCTCTGGCGCTGCTCGTCGAGCAGATGGAACGAATTGTTTACGACGCAGACATCATGCAGGATGAGAGCTCTGTGACAGGAACTTACCTGCAGCTTGATGACAGCTCTGCTCTGCTTATTAACGCCGATTACCTGGTGGAATCCCTGGAAAAAGCAATTGCCCTGTAGGAAAGAGAATAGCCAATGGATATGAGCCAGTATCATGACCTTTTCCTCAGTGAGGCAAGGGAGCACCTGAAGAAGATATCGGAGCTCTCTGTTGTTCTTGAGGGGGCGCCTGATGACAGCGAGACCATCGCTGCGCTCTTTCGCTCAGCCCATTCTGTGAAAGGGATGGCTGCCTCCATGGGGTTCAATGTCATTGCCGAACTTGCCCACAAGATGGAAGACCTGATGGACCGGGTCAGGCATGGGCTGGATATTGATGCCACACTCTTTGATCTGCTCCTTTCCGGTGAATCATGCATCTCGGCCATGCTTGACGATATTGAGCATGGGGGCAGTGGTGCAGCAGATACAGCAGAGCTGATCGGGAGAATAGTTGCCTATTCATCGGGAGAGAAACCTCAGGCGCCACAGAAACAGGCGATGCCGGCTGAAACGGACCATGGCGAACCGCACAAAAAGGAGGAGCCGCTTTTTCAGCAGACAGTAAAGGTGAAGACCGCTGTCCTTGACCGTTTTGTGACAACTACCGGAGAGCTGATCACCGTTAAACACCGGCTGGCCTCACTTGCTGCTGCCGCCAACAACAAGGATATGGCCGATGCAGTCGAGAGTCTTGGCAAGCATCTGCGTGAGTTCTACAATCAGGTCATGGGGGTCCGTCTCATGCCCCTGTCGGTTATTCTGGAGCGGCTGCCGCGGATGGTGCGTGACCTGGCCCGCAAGGAGGAGAAAGAGCTGACCTTCTCCATCTCCGGTGCCGAGATCGAGCTGGACAGGGGGATTCTGGAGTTTCTCGGCGATCCTCTGTCCCATATCCTCAGGAATGCCGTAGATCATGGCATTGAAACTCCGGCAGAAAGAGTGACCGCCGGCAAGGAGCGGGTCGGCAGACTTGCGGTTACCATTTCCAGGTTGCAGGATCAGGTGGAGATCAGGGTTGAAGACGACGGCAGAGGGATGGACCCTGAAAAGCTGGCAGCAGCAGCAGTGGCTAAAGGCTTCATTACCAGGGATCAGTTGGCCCGGTTTTCCCAGCTTGATAAAATGATGCTTATCTGCCATCCGGGTTTTTCCACTGCCCGGAAAGTTACCGACATCTCCGGTCGAGGCGTGGGGA
>VEOV01000293.1 GCA_012026855.1 Geobacter sp. | reverse complement strand
TTCATCGAGCCGCAGCAGTCAATCCGCCATTTCGGCGTCAAGATCAAACTCAACCCGGTGCGGGATATCCTCAAGGGGAAACGGGTCGTTATCATCGACGACTCCATCGTTCGCGGCACCACTTCACGCAAAATCGTCAAGATGGTCAGGAATGCCGGCGCCAGCGAAGTGCACATGCGCATCTCTTCACCGCCGACCAGCTACCCCTGCTACTACGGTATTGACACTCCGAATCGCAAAGAGCTCATCTCCGCGTCCCATACCATTGACGAGATCCGCAAATACATCACGGCCGACTCCCTCGGCTATCTCTCCCATGATGGCCTGATGAAATCGGTCGGCATGGACAACACCCCGTACTGCACCGCCTGCTTTGCCGGAGACTATCCCATCTGCTTCCCCAATATGGGCGTTGACCCGCAGATGGAACTATTTGACAAGGAGCAATAATTAATGACCGAACGTGAACAGCTGAAACAGATCATCCTGGAACTCTCCTATGAGAAACGTCTGGTAACCCTTGCCTCGGGCCGCCAGAGCGATTTCTATTTCGACGGCAAGCAGACCACTCTCCATGCCGTTGGCGGCTACCTGGTGGGCAAGCTTTTTTACGAAGCCATAAAGGATGTTCCCGGAGTGCAGGCAGTCGGCGGCATCACCCTTGGTGCTGACCCGATTGCTACCGCCACCTCCATAGCCGCCCATCTGGACGGCAAAAGCATGCACGCTTTCATCATCCGCAAGGAGCCTAAAGGTCACGGTACCGGCCAGTGGCTGGAAGGCCGGAAAAACCTCCCCAAGGGGACAAAAGTAGTCATTGTCGAAGATGTTGTCACCACCGGCGGTTCTTCCATGAAGGCTGTCAACAGAGCAAAGGAAGAGGGTCTGGACGTACTCGGCATAGTGACTCTTGTTGACCGTGAAGAGGGTGGCCGCGAAAATATCGAGGCAGAAGGCTACTGGCTGAAAGCTCTGTTCACCAAGAGTGATCTGGTAGGTTAGCAAGCCACAGTAAACAACCATGAAGGCGGCGCTTGCCGCCTTTTCTTTTGGAGCCGGATGAGAAATATTCTTGCACAATACGGCTGCCTGCTCAGAGAAGTGGACACCTGGTTTGCCAATGCATCTGCTGCCTATCCGGAACTGATCTGTTGCGGCAAGGGGTGTAGCGGCTGCTGTCGGGCACTGTTTGACATCACCCTGCTGGATGCACTTTATCTGCAGCAGGGATTTGCACAGCTTTCCCGGGAGGTACAAGCAGTAGTATTGCCCAGAGCAGAACTGAGAGTTGCCGGCATCAGGGAGCAGTGGCCAGAATTGGCTCAACCCTACTTGCTCAACCATCGCTCTGAAGAAGAATGGAGCGAATTAATGCCTGAAGAAGACGAAACTCCCTGTGTCTTGCTTGACGAGCGTGGTCACTGCCTTGTTTACGAGAACCGGCCCATGACCTGCAGGCTGCACGGTCTGCCTTTAATCGACGTCGGCGGCGAGTTGATGCACGACGAGTGGTGTACGGAGAATTTTCAGGGAGTGAATCCGGTTGAACTGGCTGGGCTCAAAGGTGAATTTGACAGATTCTTCCGCGAAGAGGTGCGACTTGACCGGGAACTGTCACTGCAGCTGTTCGGCAGGGTAATTTACGAACTGGATACGGTTATTCCTGCTGCCCTGTTGATCGATTTCAGCGACATCAAGCAACCGCCTGGCAATCCGTAACAACAAGCTCATTCACAGTAACATTCCTTGGCAGGCATCAGATCATCCATCTGTCCCGGGGGCAAATCCTGTCCCATTTCAGTTATCAGCTTGATGAAATTATAGGTCAGATCCCGGTTCAGCTGGCCGCCTGCCAGGGTGAGCATGTGGCCGCAAATCTTGGGTAGATCCCATGGGTCCTTATAGACCCTTTTGGTCCGGAGCGCATCGAAAGTGTCGGAGATCATGGTCATCTGCGAACAGAGATTAAGACTCCAGCCGGATGGCGTGGCAGGGTACCCATGAAGATCATAGCGCATATGGTGCTCGAAAGCTGTGATCACCGCCAGTTTGGGTATACCTTCCTGCCCCATGAGGTACTGGGCGCCACGGACAGGGTGGGTTTTCATCATCTCAAACTCCTCATCAGTCAGCATGCCCGGTTTTTGAATAATCGCCATGTCGACAAACATCTTGCCGGCATCATGCAGCATTCCTGCCATGCCCAGATCATTGAGCAGTTCGCCGGAGATCCCCAGAGACATCCCCTGGGCGATATTCAAAATGCCGACGTTGACGGAGTGCGTGAAGGTGTATTCATCCATTTTGCGGATTGGAATTAACGCCATGAGGGGATTACACTCGTTCCTGAAAGCTGCTATAAACCCGCCGACAAGGGACATTAACTGCTTGCTGTCCAGAGGTTCGCGGGTAGACATGGCGTTGTACAGGTTCTGTAAGCCCTGCAGTCTATCCTGAGTCAGATCATTATATGAGGCAATCATTTCAGAGTCTGCCCCGGGAATATTTACCATGCCGAGTTTTAGTCCCCGGTTATCGTTTTTGAAGACAGACAGATCGCCGCAGTTATGCAGCAAAGATATGAATTCACTTATATCAGTATCAGTTACTCCAGGCTTGAAGGTCACGTGTTCAACCCCTGCCTTGTTGAAACTCTTGCACAACCTTTTCAAACTGAGATCTCCAGCCAACGGTTTTCCCTCAAACAGGAGATCATTATTGAAGACGATGATGCTTAACTCAGGCAGTTCACCATGCAGCAACCGGATTGATTTCATGAAATTAGTCTTGAAAGTATGGACGTGGGGGTGATCCAGTGAATATAAGGACACCATCGAAAGAGTCTGCGCCAAGGAGTGCAGAGCGTCCAGAACTGCCTGTATCAGGTTGTCACGGTTCATAATTTCCCCACACCGTACTTTTCCAGAGCAGATTTTGCAGCTTTGACCAATGCGGCAGAATCACTGTTTCGCAGGGAGAACAGGAGCTTATGGGTCTCCTCACTCGGAATCTTTTCCAGGGTAGCTACAATCTCCAGCTTCAGTAATTCAAGCTGCTTCCCGCGAAAGAGATTGTGCGCCGCAAGCATGGTGGCAAATACCGGCAGCGCCTTGCCTGGAGAAATTGTCGCCAGCGAACGGATAATTGCCTTCTTCAATTCCAGGTGAAAATTCAAGACGCCACTGTCAAGCAGCAGCGCTGCCAGCGCATCAAAAATGGCCTGATCATAAAATAAAGATGCAAGGGAGGTCGCATGCAGCAATTCCTCCTCGCTTTCAGATTTGAGCATATTCAGCAAAAACGGCACGGCCTCTTTATCATGGAAAAATAGACAGGTTTTAAGTGCCTCAAGACTTACCTTTGGATTGGGATGTTTCACACAGAGCCTGATGTGCGGCAAAGTTGACTGTTCTCCAAGCTCTCGCAGCAGATAAATCATGTTCCTGACAACAAACCAGCGACTGTCATTAAGCCTGTTGACAGCAGGCTGAATGCAATCCTCGCCAAACCTAAACAAAAGATTGAGGTAAGTGCGGCGAATCGAACGATTATCCTCAAGACTCAGCCGGTTCATCAACGCCGCAATAAATGGTGAACCTATTTTAAGTATCAAATCGACACATTCAATGCTCTTCTCTTTTTCCAGCCTATGGATGTCATCAAGTAAACTGTTGATGACATATCCTGAAGAGACATGTTCATTTATTTCGAAGGAAATATTCTGCCAGTTCTGCTCACGGCAGCAGCTATCAAGCAAGCCGCTGATTTTTTTATATTCTCGGCTCTCTAAATAATGATCTATCGTCTCTTTCAGGTGCCTTTTCAGCATACCAAGATCTTTTACTTCAACTGAACCATCAAGAATCAGCAGCAGGATCTCACCAATGTGCTTATCCAGGCGACCCGGATGGATGCTTTCCTTAAGAAGTGCCAGATTTTCCTGCACATCAGGCGGCAGATTTTTTGTCTTTAGAATGGAAATAAGGGCATTTTGATAGGATCTTGGGACATATTTAGCAAATTCGTCCTCACGGAAAAGCTCTGCTATTCTTTCAGCATTCTGCTCTGCCGGAAGATTCGCCATGCTTACGGAAGGAACCGGCAGATTACGCTCGGAAGCAAGTCTGCCAAGGAGCTGCAGCGCCACCGGCGGGGCATACCCTGGATCGACAGACGCGTTCTGCAGGGCATCCATGATAACTTGATCTGAAACCCCCCGTAAAAAACCCTCACACATTTCAGCATCAACATCCAGGTTGAAAACATTGCCAAGGAACAGCCGCCTGACCTGTGGCGAAAGTTCACTGACAAAATCAGCCAGAAGTTTCATGGTAGCTGCGCGGTAGACATGAACTTTTGAACTCTTGAGAGAAAGCAGAAATCTTGTCAAATCCTTGGCGAGGGGCTCGTCTCTGCTACCGGCACTCTCTTCGAGCATCTTACTGGTAAGTTCGGCGAGCTTTTTGGGAGAATAAACCTCGATATTATGCATGGCAGCTTCGGGGTGCAGGCCATAAACAATAGAAAGGGCATAACGCTGCCAGAGTGGCGAGTTATCATCTTCCCCTGCGGCCTCTTCTATCTCCTCAAGCACTTCGTCATCCAATGAAAAATCCAATTCACTCATTTCGCGGACGCGAATATTATTCACATTGCGCTGAATCAAGGCTGCGCCAATGCCACCCTCATCCCAACTGAACGATGACCTGCGACCAACGAGTTTCATGAACTCATGCAGTTCAGCTGCTGTCATCCCCTTGGCAAAGGTAATAGCTGAAATGCCATGGTTGAATAGCAGATTTGCAAAGGCATCAAAGTGTTGATTGGAACGTTCTACAAACTTATCCTCAAATATAAAGGCGTGCTGACCGACAAATATGGTTATTTCATCTCCATCTTCAAGGAGCAGGTCAAAAATGGAGTTGACCCTTTCGGTGGCCGTCTCCACTGTCCTGTTGACAGACTCGTAAAGGCGAAGTTGACTCTGCAGTGCCAAAAGTGCAGCAATGAAGTTTTTAATATGGGTAGACTTCATTACTTCCTGTATCGGTGACAAGGCTTACCTCACTTATTCATTTGGGAGTGTAGCTTGTGCATCACCCGGCCAGAACGACTGGCAAATCATATCAACCGGTAATGGTGATCAAAGAAAAAATGAGCTCGTTTGACTCTGGTAAGCAGGGTTACATCGCGCAAAGGTTTTACAATGCAGTCGTAGAAACCCTTTTCAAAAATCCGTTCTTCCTCATCAGTTGTCAAAGCGTCTGTTATCAATATTACCGGGATGAACTTTGTCTCTGTCAGTTTTTGCAGAGCATCAAACAGTCCAAAGGCATCAAGCTTGGGCAACTGCTTGGCAGCTATGATCACATGGGGTTTTTCGGCAATTACAGCTTTAAATCCATCCATTCCGTCCTGAGCAACTACGACTCTGTAGCCATTTTTACCGAAAAGCTCTGACAAACTTTTCCTCTGATCATAATCATCATCCACAAGCAGGATGGTTTTCTGCTCAGAAGGAGTTGAGTCGCGACCAAGATAGTGTTTGCAGATTGCGGCGTTAATTTCCTTGCGTGAGGCAATTACCGGCACAATAACCAGACCGTTGTCATAGGCAATATTCGACATGACCTTAGTGTCTGTAGGATCTGCCATGGCAAGGGCAAGTTTGTTACCATCCCGCTTCAGGGGGAAAAGCAGATTGTTCATGGCCACTTCTACCGGAATCAGTTCAAGCAGTTCAGGTGGATATTCATGATTTTCCAGACCATTAACGACCTTACAGCCGTACTGGATGGCAAGAGCCGCTGCCAACTCTTCACCGGTGATCAGAGTCATCTCCTCGAGGATTGTGCCGAATCTTCGGCCTAGCAGAGCAGAGAGAGCGAGCACACGCGTGACTGTCTTCTCTGTAATGATCCCCTGGGCTACAAATATTTCACCGAGTTTTTTACGCTGTTCCATTACCCTGGCTCCATGGGAGGGAGATTTGATTTATTTTAATTATACCATATGCAATACAATTGCCAGAATTATTAAAATTAATATATGGAGGTGAGAATACAGATTTAGTTCAGCGAGGAGGTATTTGAATTTCCAGGTGTGGCTTTACCGTTTTCAGCATATCTTTTTTCGTCTATGGCTTTGGTTGCCTCCAGCAAGAGGGTCATGGTTTCCACGGTGATGTTGATATTGTCTGTCTGGTGTCCATGAAAAACCCTGAATTCCCCTTTGCCCCACTCCACAAGCTTGTAAAAAGCAGCGCATCCGGTCAACTCACCCAAATCTGCGCTGATTACCTAGCCTGATTTCAGATAAATCTCACCGGACTCGTGATCTTTGGTCACGACGACTTTAGCAGTCTTCATCCCCATATTAAGGACTTGAATGATGTCTGTGAGTGACATGTCCTCCAGACTACCGGCAACCCCTTTCAGGGGTACCTCAGCGACGCCTTGACGGTGAGAAGGAGCGTCACACTTGAGACAGGACTTGATTTTCAAGGTCAGTTCATCAATATCAAGCGGCCTGGCCAGCAATTCGACTGAATGGTAAGGAAAGCTGATGGCATTGTCATTTTGTTCAGTAAAAACAATGAAAGGGATCGACTTCAATCTCGCTTTTGCATAGAAGATGTGATTATCAGTCTGGAGTGAACTGTGTGAGGCAATTACCAGTGCAGGCTCTGTGACAGCCATGAGCTCCATGGCTTCAGAGGCAGTGGCGGCAAATGACAACTCGTAATAATCACTATTGAGATTCAGCCGCAAAAATGCCGCGGCCGAATCATCCGGTTCAATTACCAGAAGTGATTTTCTCTCTATGCGTGCAGAGTTGCGCTCCTTAAGAACGGCCAGGAAAAATTCAATGACTTCAGGGTCAAATTGACTGCCAACCATTTTCACAATTTCGTTAACAGCGGCATCTTCTGTCATGGCTTTTCTGTATGCCCTGTCAGTGGTCATTGCCACAAATGAGTCAGCTATGGCTATGATCCTGCTGCCCAACGGGATATATCTACCTTTAAGTCCATCGGGATAACCATTGCCGTTGTACTGTTCATGATGATGTCTGATCACCAGATCAACGTTCCAGGGGAAATTGATTTTGCGAAGGATTTGCACCGTATTGAGCGGATGGCATTTCATCATCTCAAGCTCACCGCTTTCAAGACGTGACTTGCCGTTCAGGATACTGTTCTGGATGCCAATCTTGCCGATATCACGCAACAGTGCGGCAAGGTGAATGGCATCAATCAACTGCTCATCCAGTTCCATTTTTACGGCAATGCGACGGGACAGATCGGCAACTAAATGGTCATTGTTAAAGAAATATTTGTCATTTACTTCGAATATCTGCAGCAGTCTGTCGGTGAAGGCGAAGAAAAAGTCCTTGAACCTTGTTGATTCCTCCAGAAGAAGCTTCTCATTCCGGATGTGGTTATGAATGAAATATACAAACTCCTTGAGATTTATGGTGCACTCAGCTGTCAGCTCATGACTGTCAGCCATCTTTGACGGCAGGTATGACGGCAAAAGGAAAATACTTACTCCAGGGCGGATCTTTTCAACTAGAGCCTTGAACTCCCTCCCTTCCATGCCTTCCAGATGGGAAGAAGCAAGAATAACGTCGATATTTTTACTTTGAAGAATATGGATTGCTTCCAGCGGAAGTGAGGTAAGATAGACCGTACAGTCTTCAGCCTCCATCATGGCACTGATGAGACCAAGATCCATGCCGCCATTGTTGAATATTAGAATCCCGTTATTACTTTTCATAGTCCACACCACGCAAAACCGTAGAATCCTGAAAAAACAAATCAACTCCATCATGCGTCACATTCTGCTTTATGAACACTTGATGGAGTTGATTATAATACAGATTAGTATGTTGTAAACTAAACAGCCGTTGCTGTCAGAACATGAACCGTCTCATGCTTATATTCAATAACAGGCCTGCACCGATCATGGAGGTAATCATGGAGGTGCCGCCGTAGGAAAAAAACGGCAGCGGCACGCCAACCACCGGGAACAGGCCGATTACCATGCCAATATTAATGACAACATGCCAGAAAAGCATCGCTGTAACGCCAACAGCCAAAAGCGTTCCAAACCGGTCACTACAGCGGCTGGCCACGTGCAGCCCCCAAAGAACTAGTGCCATATAAAGAAACAGCAGGATCATGGTGCCGACAAAGCCCCACTCTTCCGCAAATACTGAAAAAGCAAAATCAGTGTGCTGCTCAGGCAGGAATCTGAGTTGCGACTGGGTCCCTTGCATGAAGCCACGGCCGAATATCCCGCCTGACCCTACGGCGATTTTGCTCTGAATCAGGTGATAGCCGCTCTTGAGTGGATCTCTTTCCGGATCAAGAAAATTCAATATTCTGTTCTTCTGATAACCTCGCAGCAGATAATGCCAGGCGACATAAATTATTGGCAGTGACGAGACGACCATTGAGACAACAAGCGACCATCTTACGCCTACAGCCAGGATGATGGTGCCGGCTACCAGACAAACCATGATTGCAGTACCCAGATCAGGTTGTTTGGCAATAAGCAGTGCCGGCAAGCCTAGCAGCAGCAGAGGTTTCCATATGTCGCGCCACCCAAGAAGATTTACAGCGTGATTACGGGCAAAATACCTGGCAAAAGTCATGATTATGACAATCTTCATCGGCTCTGAAGGTTGCATACTGAAAAAACCGAGATGAATCCACCGGGTTGCTCCCATTGAAGTCCTGCCGACTGCGAGCACAAGCAGCAGAAAAACCAGCAAGGTGCCGTAGAACCAGTAGGAAAAGTCCTCAAGGATATGGTAGTCAACACTGCAGACAATAAGCACAAGTCCGCTGCCGATTACCAGCCAGTAGAACTGCTTGAGAGAATATGGCAGTCCGACAAGCTTGTATGATGCTGATGCACTGTGGATATTAAGAACACCGATGCCTGCAATCAGCAAGATCAGGGCCAGGACTTTCCAGTCAAAATTTGTGAGCAATCTCCTGTCAATCAATCCCCACCCCCCGACTCCTCATCGCCATCTTCATCTTCAACCCTGGGCTCAGTACGTTTGATAACCCCTTTCAGTTCAAAATACTTTCTGAGCAGTTGCCCGGCAACCGGAGCGGCGGCCCCGCCACCATGCTCACCATGCTCAACCACAACGGCAACGGCTATCTCAGGTTTTTCGTAGGGGGCAAAGGCAATAAAAAGGGCATGATCCCTGAACTGGTAGGAAGAAGCATTTTTACCATCCTTCATTTTGACGACCTGAGAGGTGCCGGTTTTGCCTGCAACCTTTACCTCGTATAGTCTCGCGGCAGCCCCTGTACCACGCGGCTCATTGACAACCGCCAGCAGTCCCTCTCTGACAAGTCTGAAATGCTCGGCTTTGAGATCGATCTTCTTCAGTAGTTCCGGCGGAAATTCCCTGGCTGTTTTTCCCTCCCGGTCCAAAATCCGTTTGACAAGATGAGGCCGATAGATCTTGCCGTCGGTTGCCAGGCCGGCGGTCATGGCTGCAAGCTGAATGGTGGTGGCAGTCAGGTACCCCTGCCCTATTGATACCGGCAGCGTTTCCCCCTTGAACCATTTTGTCCCGGTTTTTTTCTCTTTCCAGGCAGATGTCGGCACAAAGCCACCCTTTTCACCATCAATGCCGATACCGAGCGGTTCGCCAAATGAGAAGCGCCTGGCATAATCAGCAATTTTGTCTACGCCGAGTTTTTCGCCCAGCAGATAAAAATAAACATCGCAGGACTCCCGCAGAGCCCCCTTGAGGTCAATCCTGCCATGCCCCTTCTTGTTCCAGCAGCGAAAGGTTGCATTGCCGAGCTTATGTTCGCCAGTGCAGTTGACCGTCGTATGTTCATCAATCACCCCTTCAGAGAGGCCGGCCAATGCGGTGATAACCTTGAAGGTCGAACCTGGCGGGTACTGCCCCTTCAACGCCTTGTTTTCCAGAGGATGGCGCTTGTCTTCAAGGTAGGATTTCCACTTTTCGGGTGGCATTCTTCCGGTAAAGAGCGCCGGGTCAAACCCTGGCGAGCTGGCAAAAGAGAGCACCTCACCATTGTTTACATCAAGGGCGATAACTGCTGCCGCCTTGTCACCAAGGGCTTTTTCAGCCGCCCGCTGCAGGTCAAGATCAATGGTCAATTCCATGCTCTGCCCCGGGACCGGAGGATTTTCACTCAAGGTTCTGAGGTATCGACCGCGGGCATCGACTTCAATCTGTCTGCCGCCGTCCTCACCATGGAGATACTTTTCATAACTTCTTTCAATGCCGTTCTTGCCGATATAATCGCCAGGGTTGTAATCGGAGAAGTCGGGCATATCCAGTTCTTTATCCGACACTTCGGCAATGTAACCGAGCAGATGGGATGAGAAAGTGCCCCCGGGGTACTCCCGTACCGGTTTCACCTCAACTTCAATACCTGGCAGACGCAGGCGGTTCTCTTCAAAATACTCAACCTGGTCCCGGGTCAGACCAGACGCAAGCACCACCGGAAAATATTTCGCCCGCCCCTTGCTTTTGGTCCATCTGGAGAGAAGTTCCTCCCGGTCTACACCAATAATCCTTGAGATGTTTTCAACCAGATAGGTGATATCTTTGACTTCATTGGGGATGACTGCAAGGCTGAATGACGGGGTGTTATTGACAATGATCTTGCCGTTCCGGTCGAGCAGCGCCCCTCTGGAAGCGGCAACCGGAATAAAACGAAGCCGGTTGTTCTCGGACATGACCCGAAGCCTGTCGACCTCGATAAACTGCAGGAACCATAGCCTGCTGAGCAGTATCAGGAAAAGAATGACTGCAGCAATGGAGATATAATAAAGCCTTTTGGTCGTATCCTGACCGGCACGAATATATCTCTGACCACTCAAAGCGCAAACCTCTTCCTGAACAGTTGTTCAGTAGAGAAAAACAGCCAGGTGATCAAGGCAGTCATGATTGCATGGGGCACCATGTTGCTGAGGATGATCAGATAAATTGCAGATTCAGAGGAGAATAAGGCCACCAGAAGCAGTGAAATCAGGGCATCAACAAGAGTGGCCACAAAAACTGCAGTGGTAATCAGGGGGATGCTCTCGGTATAAAGCTGATCGGAAACCTTGTTGAGCAACAGGTAGATAAACAGAAAGGAGATGCCGCTCAACCCGAAATAAAAGCCACTGAATGAGCCATGCAACAGCCCAGACAGATAGGCAACAAGCGCTCCGGCAACGGAATTGCCACCGCGTAGAGCGAGATAGCAGATGAAAATAATCAGCAGATTAGGCTTGAAAGGGTCTTCAAGTGAAGCAGGCAGCAGAGAAACTTGCAGCATGATGATGAAAACTAGACAGAGAAACAGCTTGAGCGGTTTCAGCATTTACTGCTATTCCCACTCGATCGTAGCTGGGGGTTTGCTTGAGATGTCATAAACAACACGGTTGATGCCCTTTACTTCGTTGATTATCCTGCTGCTTATCCTGGCAAGATCCTCATAGGGGAGCTGATACCAGCCTGCTGTCATAAAATCCCTGGTTTCAACGGCCCTGAGAGCCACTACGTATTCATAGGTTCTGCCGTCGCCCATAACGCCAACGCTCTTGACCGGCAGAAAGACGGCAAATGCCTGACTGATCTTGAAGTAGTGACCGGAAGCATACAGTTCTTCAATATAGATGGCATCGGCATGACGCAGTATGTCGGCATACTCCTTTTTAACCTCACCGAGGATGCGCACCCCAAGGCCCGGCCCTGGGAATGGATGGCGCCAGACCATCTGATGTGGCAGACCGAGTTCTTCACCAATGGCCCGCACCTCATCTTTGAACAGCTCCCGGAGCGGTTCGAGGAGTTTCAGCTTCATATGCTCCGGCAGACCGCCGACATTATGATGACTCTTGATATTGTGGGCCTTGCCGGTCTTGGCGCCGGCCGACTCGATTACGTCAGGATAGATGGTGCCTTGCGCCAGCCACTTTGCGTCTTCGATTTTAGCCGACTCTTCCTCGAATATTTCAACAAAGAGATTGCCAATGATTTTCCTTTTCTTCTCTGGGTCAGATTCACCGGCAAGAGCGGAAAGAAAGCGCTCCTCGGCATCAACCCTGATGACCTTCACGCCAAGATTGCCGGCAAAGGTGGCCATGACCTGGTCGCCTTCGGCAAGCCGGAGCAAACCGTTATCGACAAAGACGCAAGTCAACTGATCGCCAATGGCACGATGGATCAGGGCAGCCGCAACCGATGAATCAACACCGCCGGAAAGGCCGAGAATGACCCGGTCTTTGCCAACCTGATTTTTTATCCTCTCGACAGCATCCTCTATGATCTGGCCTGGGGTCCATCTGCCGGTGCAACCGCAGACAGAGCGGACAAAAGTATCAATCAGTAGCTCACCGCGGGGGGTATGGTTGACCTCTGGATGGAACTGGACACCATAAAGTTTTTTTGCAACATTCTGAATCGCACAGACCGGCGCATTGTCTGTCGCCGCAACCACCTCAAATCCATTGGGCACTTTTGACACGTGATCGCCGTGGCTCATCCAGACAGGGCTTTTCCCTTCTACAAAAAAGCCGTCAAACAGCGTGCCTGGAGTCGCCTTGGCAAATAGCTCGGCATGACCGAACTCGCGCTTGCCGGCCGCAACAACCTCACCGCCAAAATGGCGACTCAGCAGCTGCATGCCGTAACAGATGCCCAGCACAGGCACATTGAGCTCGAACAGCTCCTCATCCACAGCAGGAGCACCATCCTCATATACAGATTTAGGCCCACCGGAAAGAATTATGCCGGTTGCCCCAAATGCCCGTATCGCGGCAAGCGACATGTCAAACGGATGGAGTTCGCAGTAGACATGGGCTTCACGCACCCTTCTGGCAATCAGCTGGGTATATTGGGAGCCGAAATCGAGAATTAGAATTTTTTCGCTATGGATGTCTGACATGAATTTTTCCTTGAAATGAAGCTGGGGACAGCAAAACATTACTGTCCCCTCGCAGAAAGAAAAGTTGCCGGCGGTTAGTTACTACCGACTCTGTAGTTCGGCGCCTCTTTGGTGATGGTAACATCATGAACATGGGACTCTTTAAGACCGGCACCGGTAATCTTGATGAATTTGCCATTCTCCTGCAGATCTTTGAGAGATACACTGCCGGTATAGCCCATCCCGGCGCGCAGACCGCCGATAAGCTGATGAATATTCACCCCGAGCGGTCCCCTGAGCGGCACCATCCCCTCGATTCCCTCCGGGACAAGTTTGACTTCGCTGTCAACATCAGACTGGAAGTAGCGGTCCTTGCTCCCTTCTTTCATTGCCCCGATAGAACCCATGCCGCGGTAGCTCTTATAGGTTCTCCCCTGGTAAAGAACCGTGTCGCCCGGAGATTCCTCAGTGCCAGCGAAGAGAGAACCTATCATGACTACATCTGCACCGGCAGCCACAGCCTTGGTCAGGTCCCCGGAAAATTTAATGCCGCCATCAGCGATAACCGGTACGCCGAATTTCTTTGCCACCTTTGAGCAATTACTGATCGCAGTAACCTGTGGTACGCCGATCCCGGCAACAACACGGGTTGTACAGATTGACCCTGGGCCGATACCGACCTTGATGGCATCCACGCCTGCCTTGATAAGAGCCTCGGCGGCCTCGGCAGTGGCAATATTACCGGCAATGATATCCAGACCCTGGAAAGCTGCCTTGGCAGCGGCCACAGCGTCGATAACCCCCTGTGAATGGCCGTGAGCCGTATCTATAACCACTACATCAACGCCGGCCTTGACAAGCGCTTCAATCCTGGCGTGCATGTCCGCAGTTGGCCCGACAGCAGCGCCGACGCGGAGACGACCGAGGGAATCCTTGCAGGCATTGGGGTACTTTCTGACCTTTTCAATATCCTTGATTGTGATCAGGCCTTTAAGAAAGCGCTCATTGTCGACAACCAGCAGTTTCTCAACCCTGGTATGCTTGAGATGCTCCTTGGCCTCTTCCAGGGTAGTGCCAACCGACACAGTAACAAGATTTCTCTTGGTCATCCGGTCTGAAATAGGGATATCAAGATCAGTTTCAAAGCGAAGGTCCCGGTTGGTCAGAATCCCCACGAGCTTGCCGTTGGCCTTTGTTATCGGCACGCCGGAGATACGATATTTTGCCATCATGTCGAGGGCGTCCCTGATCTTCTGATTGGGCCGCATGGTGATCGGGTCGACAATCATGCCAGATTCACTTTTCTTGACCTTGTCAACTTCCAGAGCCTGCTCAGCTATGGTGAGATTCTTGTGAATAAAACCGATCCCCCCCTCACGTGCCATGGTGATGGCGGTGCGGGCCTCGGTAACTGTATCCATGGCCGCACTGACCAGTGGTATATTCAAAGAAATGTTGCGCGTAAGCTTGGTTGATAGATCGACGTCTCGGGGGAGAATCAGGGAATGGGCAGGGACCAGGAGAACATCGTCAAAAGTAAGCCCTTCAGTTATTGAAGCATCAATCATTGAGCACCCCTTTAAGAGTCGGCAGGATTTAATTGGGTAAATACAGCAGTTCAGGAAAGAGACAGATTAACAGAAGAAATTAGCTAAGTGGCTGCAGCAAGTCAAGTTAAAATAGGCTTAAAACTACTAACCGATCTGCTCCTTTATGGCAGCCAAAATCTCCTCTTCATAGAAAGGTTTGTAAATAATACCCTTTGCGCCGAAAGCAACCGCTGCATTAATATCATCATCATAGCCGGTACCGCTGCAAACAAGAATTTTCGCAGCAGGATCCGCCGCCAAAATTTCTCTGACAGCCTCTATACCGTTCATTTTAGGCATATAGATATCCATCAAAACCAAGGCTGGAGCGCACTCGCGGTATCTGACCACAGCCTCATCCCCGTCAGCCGCCTCACCTGCAACTGTATAGCCGTTCTTGACAAGCAACTCCTTCAATACACTCCGGAAAAACATCTCGTCGTCAACAACCAGTACTGATTTTTCGTTGGGCATAAAAACCTCGCAGATGATTTTGCGTAAATATACAGAATCCTGTCAAATAATCCAGACAAAACAGGGCATTTCTTTCATTCTAATTGTCGACTTTCTCAACAAATTGAATTATATAGAAATTAATAATAACGGTACAATACCGGCACTTTTATGGAGCAGTCATGGAATATCCGAAGGAAAGAATGAAGCTTGGCGAAATACTCATTCAGCAGAACATTCTTACCCCGCTCCTGGTGCAACGGATCATTGAGATTTCCGGTTCAACACATCGCCGCTTCGGCCAGACACTAGAGGACATGGGGCTGCTGACCGGGGAGGAACTGGCGCAGGCACTGGCATATCAATTCGGACACAAAATCATTACTGACATTGCAAAAATCAGCATCTCAGCAGATACTCTCAAGCTCATCCCTGTGGAAGATTGTGTCAGCAACAGAATATTTCCGCTTCAGGTCAAGGAGGGTAAACTGGCTCTTGCCATGGCAGATCCGACCAACTATGAAGTGATCAGCTCACTCTCTACAGCTCTCGGCCTCACCGTCATACCTTTTATTGCCACTACCAGGGAAATAATGAAGAGCGTTGCCAGGAAGCACCTGGGCATCTCCCTAGAACAGTTGAATAACACTGTACTGGTGGTCAATACTGACAATAAGGAACGGCTCGAATTGGTTGAGACATTGATGGCAGAAGGCTTTAATGCAATGCAGGGAGTAGACCCGGAAGATGGCTTCCGTCAGGCAGTGCTGTACCAGCCGCAACTGATCATTACTGCCAAGGATATGCCTTTTTCAGATGGTTTTGCCTTTTTCACGACACTGCAGGGAATTCCAGAAACAAGACGCATACCGGTCGTTCTTCTTTCGGGGCGAGCCAGTGCCGAGGAGGAGGCCACTGCGTTCAAGAGAGGATTTTTCGACTACATACCGATGCCGGTGAAGGACATCACCCTGACTGCCAGGGTCGGCCGGGCTATTGCGGCTGGCCGGGCCTATACACCCCATCGCCGGGAATCGCAGCAAAGCATACTCTAGGTGAGCAGATCTTTACCTGATTACCGGGATGAACCTCATTGACGTCAGACAGATTATCTCGTCGTGCCTACCCTCTCCCGCCGGTCGTAGACAATCTTCAACAGCAGAAGCAGCAGGTAACAGGCAATTGAAAAAGTATTGGCCACTATCAGCGGCAAGTCGTTGATCAATACTCCGTAGGCAAGCCAGAGAGCCATGCCGGTTATCAGAATGAGCGGCTGCCAGATGGAGATATCCTGTGCATGCTTGCGCCGCCAGGTTCGTACGACCTGGGGGAGCACAGCAACACTGGTCAGGAAACCTGCAAAGAGTCCGAGATGATCGTTTGTCACTCAGCCCCCTTTTTGCCGCGATACTCTCCGGCAGCCCAACTCATCTGGGACATCATGCCACGCATGACAGCAACTTCGCGCTCATCAAGCTCTGCCCTGGAAAACACCCTTCTGAGTGATCTCATGAGATGTGCCGGATTTTCCGGATTCAAAAAACCGATTTTCAGCAATACTCTCTCCATCTGCTGATACATTGCCTCCAGAGAATCTCCAGGGGCAAGGACTCTTTGTGCGCTGGCAGAAGCTGCCTGCATCCCCTCCAGGTATTCATAACAGAAGATCAGCACGGCCTGGGACAGATTCAGTGAGCCGAATTCACCTGCTGTGGGGATGGTCGCCTGCCAACGACAGAGGGCAACTTCGTCCGTGGTAAGTCCGCTGTCCTCGCGACCAAAAACAATTGCCCGCCTGTTTTCTCCTGAATCAGCCGCAAACCTGGCAACAATCTCCTTTGGCGTAAAGATCTCCTGCCGGTACTTGCCATGTCTTCTGGTTGTGGCTACTGAAAGGGGAGTATCTGACAGTGCTGATGCAAGATCGGGATAAATCTCCGCACTGTCGAGCAGGTCTCTGGCGGAGACCGCAAACTTGAGCGCCTCTGGATGATCAAGACTGCATGGGTTCACAAGACGTAACCCGGAGAGCCCCATGTTTTTCATTGCCCGGCAGACCATGCCCACATTGCCAGGACTCTGCGGTTCTACAAGAACTATTGAAATGCTATCAAAAATAGACACGCTAACCCCTAAAGATAAAAAAACCGGCACTCAAAAAGTGCCGGTTCATATATAGCCGAATATCCTGCTGAGTGTCAGCTCTTTTTATGACAACCTTTGCAGGAGATGGGCCCTTTTTCGTTCAGATCATGACAGGGAATACAAAGCTTGTGAGCGGTAGCCTCACTCCAGTTGGTGATTTTCCCCGGAGTTTTATCGTGACACTCCCAGCATTGGCCGTTGGTAAGCTTCTGATGTTTCAGATGGGTGAAATCCAGCATTTTACTCCCCATCTTGAGCTTGATAACCGGCGGCCCGGGGTTGGCAGCAAATGAATTAACAGTAAAAAACAGGCTGAAAAGCAAAAAACATATAATTATTCGGGACATAAGCACTCCCTCCTTAACAATTAAATTCTAATTTAACAAAGTACCAACAGATGTCAAGGTCTATGCGCCAAGCTATTGTCAAACAGGAATAAAGTCAGCTCTGTCCTTGATCCGAGCAACTACAGCGACTATCAGCTTGACAGCATTTTCGAGGTCAGCAAGATCCAGCACCTCTACCGGAGTATGCATGTAGCGCAACGGAATCTTGACAAGCGCAGTGGCAACTCCGCCGCGGGAAATCTGCATGACATTGGCATCAGTACCTGTAGCCCGGGCAATGCCGGTGAACTGCACAGGGATACCTTCCTTCTCAGCAGTGTCGGCAATCAAATCGAAAAGCGCCGGATTGATATTCGCGCCACGAGGGACTATGGGACCCTTGCCGAGGGAAACATCACCATTGTGCTTCCTGTCCACATCCGGCTGGTCCGTGGCAAAGTCCACCTCGACACAGATACCGATATCTGGCTTGACATTGTAACTGCTGGTCGTGCCGCCACGCAGCCCTATCTCTTCCTGAACAGATGAAACACCAAAAAGATTTACCCCCAGCGACTCTGTTCGCTCGGCAACAAGACGCAGCACCTCTGCCACCACAAAACTGCCGGCCTTGTCATCAAAACCCCGGGATGAAACCCTTCCTCCCTGCAGATGACGAAATGTCGAGGCAAAGGTAACCGGGTCCCCTACCCTGACCAACTCTTCAGCAGACTTCCTGTCGGCAGCTCCGATATCGATATACTGTGCTTCAAGCTTGGTAACCGTGTCCCGTTCCTTGGGCTCGATCAGGTGAATCGGCTTTCTTCCCATGACACCGGGTACTACGCCGTTTCTGGTGTGAATATTTACCCCGAGACCTGGAGTAAGGTGCGCATCAACGCCACCGATGGGGGCAAACCAGAGAAAGCCCTTATCATCGATATACTTGATCTGCAGGCCTATTTCGTCGCTATGTCCAACAAGCATGACACGGGGAGCTGCTTCCATGGCCGCCGGAATATGAC
>VEOV01000096.1 GCA_012026855.1 Geobacter sp. | reverse complement strand
TTGTCGAGCAGTTCCAGGTCAACCCAGAACCGCTTGATGGCCACTGTCTGAAAAGCAACCAGTTTGAAAGAGTAGGGGAAGCCTTCAGGAAAGGCAGCTGCCCCGAGGGTGTCAGCCGAGCCGATGAGCTGTGCCCCTTTCAAGACCGTTACAGTTACAGCCTCGCGCCAGGGATCGAACCGGTCGGCCTTGACCGTGTAATCATCAAGCTGAAAAGATTCACCGGTTTTCAAGGTTTTGAGGGCGTACTTCCTGCCATCCTTCAGCACGCCAATCTGCACCGGTACAGGATGGAACTCGGCATTTATTTTCCTGACTCGAATCCCGTTGGGTGCGGCAACATCCTGCTTAAGGTCCCAGCGATAGACTTTATCGATGGTTGCACCTTCATAAATGTTGACTGTGGCGACATAGCCGGTACCGGTAATTATGGTGCCGGCAATGGTAATCAGTACTCCCGAGTGGACTACCATGGTGGAGCGGGAGAGGCTCTGCCACCTTTTAACAGTACAGATGGCAAGGTGAAGGGTAAACGCTCCGAGCATCAGGGTAAAGGCGGGGTGGCTGTAGTAGTCCCGCTGGGATTTGAGTAGCGTCCCTGGGATGGAGGCTGCTGCCAAAAGCCCGAAAAGGATTAGCGAAAGCTGCGTGGATGCAAGCCATTCAATTGCTTTTTTGCCGGTTGGTAACATCGGAGTGAAAGTCTGCCTTTCAGATCAGCTTTTTTGACTTAAGGAAATCCTTGGCGACTTTCCTCGATCTGTCGTCACTCTTTGTTTTCAGTATTTTCAGGTAGCCGGCATCGGTCGTGATTCCCGACAGCTTTTGCAGCAGTTTGGGGAGAGCCGGGAGTGAATTGAGAACGTCATTGGCAATAACCGGTGCATAGAGTTGATGACCGTTCCCCGGGGCAGAGCCGAACGGTTCAAGCCAGACCATGTTCAGGCTTTTGCGGTATTCGGATTTGGCCGATTCAAGGGCAGCCTTGCCCGACTCTTTATGCTTGCCGACCATCTCAAGCGCCCGGTCAGTGCTCTCGATTACCATACCTACCTGCCCCTGCCTGACAGAGTTGTAGAGTTCCTTTTGAGCCTTGAAAGTGTCAATTTTGACAGTTGTCCCGGTTCTGGCAGTAATCAGTTGTGAGGTCAGCTCGGCAAGCAACTGCTCGTTCGGGCTGTTATCAAGTATGCCGATATGCAGAGTCTTGCCGACACAGGCGTTAATTGGTGATACGTATAGGGCTACGGCCAACAGCATGATAGCCATGATTATGCGGGTCATTAACCACCTCCGTGAAGTGCTGGTCTTCATTTGGCCGGTAATTGCAAATTGATGGCAACCGGTAAATCCCCATCCTTGACAGTTACTTCTTTGAGCTCCATTGCCATATCGGGCGGTGGAAATTCCACTGCCGCCCCGAGGAAGTATTCTCCTTTGGGGAGTTTCAGGCTGAAGTTCCCTTCTGCGTCTGTCCAGGACGAGATGTGTTCGGGGATGGTTGCCGCAATTTTTCCGGTTCTGGCAAAAGCATAAGCAGATGCAATTACTTTGCCGCCAGCCGAGATTTTACCTCTGATCTCAGTCAGTTCCAGCCTGTCCTTTGTGCGCTTCTGGGCAAGTTCCTGCATGTCGGCAACAGTAAAGTCAAGTGTGATGGCATTCTCCTCATCCGGGATAACGGTGACAGGCTCGCCGGAGTGGCGGTCTCCCGGCATGAGAGGGCCGTACCTCTCCCCTTTTTTGATTCTGGCAACCGCCTTGTATCTGGTTTTCGGGACAACCATCCGGTAGATGCCGTCTGTGGCTGTTTTGGGGGAGATGAAGTCAGCCGGCTTACGAGTATTGTCAGATACATATAGGTATACTTCCGCCCCGCTGACCGGATTGCTGCCAATTGACATTATGCGCCCGGAGATGATGATATTGTCGCCTCCGCAAGCAGGCACTGCTGCCGAGAGAGTAATGACTACGGCAATGATGGCGGTCAGTCGGGATGTCATTTTACCCCCGCGCTGTCAAGATTGACTGGGGCTGACAGGAATGGCTCAAAGAGGACCTTGCCAATACCCTCTTCCTGCCGTCCGTCAAAAATGGTTTCCTGGGGTGGCTGCTCTCCCCACCAGTTGCCGCTGGCAGGAATGTCCTCGGTGTTGAAGTCTCCGGAACGGATGCTGTATTCGCTGTTGGCAAAGAAATTGTTTCTCCTGACAGTAAGTCCGCCGCCACGCTCCCGCACAAACAGGCCGATTTCATTGTTGGTGATGATGTTGCTTTCAATGACGCCATTGCCGATATAGGAGCGGATGCCGATGCCATTATTCCGGAAGACCGAGTTCTTGATCAGGACCGGGCCACTGCGGAAACGCATGCCGCCGCTGTTGTTCCTTGCCAGCAGGTGATCAATGACAAGATTGGTGAAGTGCCCGTGAATCCCCCAGGTGGCATATTCGATGACGGTATTGCTGATGGTGCTGTCCAGGGCCTGCTCGAAGACAATTTCGTCCCACGCTCCGGCCTTTTTATCGCCATAGGCGGTGAAGATGACCGGTTTGGCCGGAGTGCCGTTGGAGTTGAGCCTGCCGTTTACCAGAAGACCCGAGCCGTCCGTAAAGCGGACGGTAGTGCCGGGGTCGACGGCCAGAGTATTCCCCTGGCGGATCAATGGCTGACCTTTGATGATAATATCGCCGGCCAGGGTTAACTGCCCGGCAAATTCAGCAACCGGCCAGGTGAACTGGGGCGCTTTGGGAAGGGCCGGCTCTGTCAGGACCCTTCCCCTGGTGCTGTCACTCTTTTTGTCAAAGACGACCGCCGCCGGAATGTCTCCCCCCCACCAGTTGTTGCTGGCGTCCAGGTCCTCTGGCGACTCGAGATCAATGGCGTAAAGCCTGTTGCCGGCAAAGCTGTTGCCAGCTATGCTGCCGCCGAATGAGGTGATGCCGATGCCCCGTTCGGCATTATGGAGGAAAAGATTGCCGCTGATCTCTGCTTTTGCCTCCTGCAGGCTCAGGCCGTTGGCCCCGTTGTTGCCAAAATAGTTGCCCTGCAGTCCCACATTGTCGACGTTTTTCATGGCGAGCCCGGTTTCGCTGCTGTTGGCAATCAGATTGCAGGCTACCGAGGCATAATAGATGTCGCTGAGCAGCAATCCCTGCCGGTTGCCGGTCAGGATGTTGCGCTCAATTGCGGCGCTCCCTTCTCGGATTCTTACCCCTTCCTTGAGGGTGCCGGCAATCTGGTTGCTGGTAAAGGTCAGGTGGTTGCGGAAAAAATTGCCCCCCTGATGGTTGGAGTTGATGCGGTTGCCGTCAAACCTGATTTGCGAGTCACGCCCCTGCACGGCGCTTTTGTTAAAAGTGAAGTCTGAATTGAGAATTTCGACCGCCGATTCCTGGAACTGGATGCCGCGAAGGTTGTTGCTGAATCTGCTCCCAATCACCTTGACAGTGGAGAAGTGGAAGTGGAGTCCCCGGTAGGCATCTTCAAAGATGCAGTTTTCGATCAGGTTTTCCGTTTTGTCGCTGTTCATCAGGTTGATCGCGTCCCAGTCCCCCATGCGCCTGTTGTTCTCTGCCGAATGGAACAGGATCGGCGCTTCTTTTGTCCCTTTGGCAATGAGCGCACCCTGGATGAGGATGCCGTTTTCACCCAGGCCGTCACCGTTGGTGTCCTTCCTGGAGAATTCGACAACAGTGCCAGGGGTGATGAGCAGTCTGCTCCCCTCAGGGACGCGCAGGTTGCCGTCGACCCTGATCCGGCCCCGCCAGACGGTGTCCCCCACCAGGGCTTCGTCCCTGTAGCTGCGTGCCAGAGGAATCTGCGTCGGAGTCTGCTCTGCTTTGGCCGAAAGAAGCACCTTTGGCGGCTCTTCCTGGAAGACATCTTTCTTCCGGTTATCCTTGATGACGGTATCTGTCAGGAGAGGCGTACTGGCAGTTAACGTGGCCAGTCCGTAGTCATTGCCGCTGATTTTGCTGTTCTTGATGGCGGTCTTGCTGTTGCCGATGATTGTTGCGCCGTAGCGGTTGCCACTCAGGGTGATGTTGGTTGCCTCAACCCTGGCATCCAGCAGGTAGAGGGCGGAATCAGCCCCTGATATGTCACAATTGCTGACATTGGCGTCACCGCCATCAATGAGGATGCCGGCCCATTCGCCACCCTTGCCCGTTTCCGTAGAGGTGAAACGGACCGGTGCTGTCGGTGTCCCTTCGATATTGATTTTGCCGCGAACGATAATTTCGGTCAGGGGTGAGATGAATTCCGGGTCTGTCTTGGTGCTTTCGGCAGGAGAGATCTTTACCTGAGTGCCTGGGCGCACTGTCAGGGTAATCCCTGGCGGGATGAGGGTGTCTTCGGATACCAGCTGCTCTTGCTGCCAGATTGTGTCTTTGGTGAGGACTGCTGCTTCAGCACTGCAAAGAGGGAGAATCAGCCATAACGAAATCAGTCGTCTCAAGACGAACCCGGATTGCATTCTATTATTGTTCCGTATGATGATTCATGATGATTAACAATACACTATAGCCCGATATATTTGTACTCAAAATATACCTTGTTCCGAAACGACAGGGGCAACTGCCAGATCATGACAGTTGCCCCCGGGACGCTGCAATGTACTAACGTCATTTTACTTCAACAGAGATCTGTTTCGGCTTGGTTTCTGCCTTTTTCGGCAGGGTTATGGTCAGAATTCCCTTGTCGCACGATGCCTGGACTTTCTCCTGATCGATGGACTGGGGGAGTGAAAAACTCCGTTGAAACTGACCGAAATAACGCTCTACCCGGTAGTAGTTCTCCTTCTTCACTTCGGAAGAGTGTTTCCGCTCGCCGCGCAGGGTCAGGGTGTTGTTCTCGATCTTGATGTCGATGTCCTTCTGGTCGACATCGGGGATCTCAGCCTTGATGACAACTGACTGTTCATCTTCATAGATATCGACCGGCGGCTGCCAGACCCCTTCTTTCAGTTCTTCGCCGAACTCTCTGCTCCAGGCAAGGTCAAGCATTCTGTTCATCTGGTCCTGCATCGTGCGGAGCTCTCTGAATGGGTTGTACTTAACGATTGCCATGTTTCAACACCTCCGTCAAAAATGATTCCGACTTGAGAAAAATATAATCATTGATCCCGTAAAATCAAGGGGGTGGCCAGAAAGTGGATTCTGGGATATTATGCAGGAAAAACGCTCCGGAGCCGCCATGCTGAAATACAAGGTTGTAGAAATTTCCACTGTCTCCGAGGATATCCTTGAAGAGACTCTCAACGAGTGGACGCAAAAAGGGTGGACTTTCGACGGCATGCACTTTGCCATGCGGGAGTCCCAGAAACGGCCGTCCATGGCTTTTGTCATCTTTACACAGGAAAAAGCATAGGTGCACATCTTCTGCCTGGAGCTGCAGCTGTCACTGCCGGCGTCTTCCCTGAAGGAGAAGCGCGGCATTATCAAGAGTATCCTCGGCAGGTCGCGCAACCGTTTCAACGTGGGGTGTGCGGAGGTTGACCGGCAGGATAACCCACGGGTTGCGGTATTGGCTTTTGTCACTGTAAGCCCGGATAAAACCATTGCCCGGACAGCGCTGGAACGGCTTGAAGACTGGGTTTACGAGAGCTGGCCCGATGTGGAGATTACCGGAGCGGATATCAATGAAATCTAGCGCAATCAACGGTACCCCCGCCACGCCGGCCGCCCTGCTGCGCACCTTGGAGCGTGTTTTCGGTTACCACGCTTTCCGGCCCTTTCAGGAAGAGATCGTCAGCAACCTGATAAATGGCGGCGATGCCTTTGTCCTCATGCCGACCGGCGGCGGCAAATCCCTCTGTTACCAGATTCCGGCCCTGCATCGTCCCGGGGTCGCCATTGTCGTCTCGCCGCTCATCTCCCTGATGAAAGATCAGGTTGATGCCTTGCAGGAAAACGGAGTGGCTGCGGCCGCCTACAACTCCTCCCTCGGCGAGCGGGAGTCGCGGCAGCTGCTGGCGCGGCTCCATGCTGGCGAACTTGACCTGCTCTATGTGGCGCCCGAGCGGCTCATGACCGACAGCTTTCTGGAGCGGTTGCGTGACATCCCGCTGGCCCTGTTTGCCATTGACGAAGCCCACTGCGTTTCCCAGTGGGGGCATGACTTCCGCCCCGAGTACGTGGCCCTGGGGCGCCTGCGCAGCCTCTTCCCTGAAACTCCCCTGATTGCCCTGACCGCCACTGCCGACCGGCAGACCAGGGATGACATTATTGCCAGGCTCGGTCTGCGCCAGGCCAGGATTTTTATTACCGGGTTCGATCGTCCCAACATTCGTTACACAGTGGTTGAGAAACATAAACCGTTTCAGCAGCTGACCGGATTCCTGGCTGCCCGGCCGGGTGATGCCGGCATCGTCTATGCCCTTTCCCGCAAACGGGTGGAAGAGGTGGCCGAAAAGCTGAAACAGGCCGGAGTGGTGGCTGCTGCCTATCATGCCGGACTGTCTGACAAAGAGCGGAGCCGGGTGCAGGAGGCGTTTTTGCGGGACGATCTGCGTGTCGTGGTGGCTACGGTTGCCTTCGGCATGGGGATCGACAAGCCCAATGTCCGCTTCGTTGTGCACTACGACCTGCCGAAGAATATCGAGAGTTACTACCAGGAGACCGGCCGGGCCGGCCGGGACGGCCTCCCTTCCGCGGCGCTGCTGCTCTTTGGCTATGGCGACATAGCCATCAGCCGCGCCCTGATCGAATCGGGCAATAACCCTGAACAGGTGCGCATCGAGCTGCACAAATTGAACGCCATGATCGGCATTGCCGAGGCTGGCAGCTGCCGCCGGGAGGCGCTGCTCGGCTACTTCGGCGAGCGGCTGGAGGAAGCGTGCGGCAACTGCGACCTCTGCCTGGACCCGCCGGAAACTGTCGATGCCACTGAAGATGCCCGCAAACTCCTCTCCTGCGTCTACCGTGTGGGGCAGCGCTTTGGCGCCGGGCATGTCATTGATGTCATCCGCGGTTCAAAAAACGAACGGATCCGCCAGCTGGGGCATGACAGCCTCTCCACCTACGGCATTGGCGCCCATCTGGCCAGCGAAGCCTGGGGCAGCATCATCCGCCAGCTGATTCACCGTGGCTACCTTGAGCAGGATCTGGCCAACTATTCGGTGTTGAAGCTGACAGAGTCAGCCCGGCCGCTATTGCGAGGGGAAGAGCGGCTCGTCCTGGCAAAGCCGCGGGTCAAGGTTGCTCCGGCAAAGAAAGAGCCGCGCCGCAAGGGGGCTGCCGCCAGTCTGCAGTATGACGAGGAGCTTTTTCAGTCCCTGCGGACGCTGCGCAAACGTCTGGCCGACGAGCAGCAGCTCCCCCCCTATGTCATCTTCAGTGATGCTACCCTGGCGGAGATGGCCGCCTACAAGCCGCTTGACAGTGAGGCGCTGCTGCGGATCAACGGTGTCGGCAGCCAGAAGCTTGGCCGCTACGGCGCCGTCTTCCTGGAGGCGATCCGCACGGCCGGTTGACAGGTACTTTACGGACCGCCGGTTTATTCCAAGTCCGACAGCCTCCCAGCCTGTCGCAAGGACGCCATATGAATGCTTCTGCAACAGTTTCTCTCTATACCCCGCGCGCCGCAGAAATCGTCTCGGTAGCCGACCTGACGCCGGAAGAAAGACTCTTTCGCCTAAGACTCTGCGACGGCAGCGAGCTTGGTCATCAGCCGGGCCAGTTTGTCCAGCTCTCCATTCCCGGCTTTACCGAGGCGCCCATATCAATAGCCTCCTCCCCATCAAGAAAAGGCTGTTTCGAGCTGGCCATCCGCAGAGCCGGTTTCCTCACCGGTGAGATGCATCTGAAAAAAACCGGTGATCTGGTCGGTATCAGGGGGCCGTTTGGTAATCCCTTCAATCTGGCTGAGCTCTTTGATCGGGAGCTGCTGCTGATCTCCGGCGGCTGCGGTCTTGCCCCCCTGCGTTCCCTGATTCAGTACTGCGGCGATTTCCCCGGCAGGTTCGGCAGGGTCAGGATCCTGTACGGTGCCAGAAACCCGGAGTTCATCCTTTTCAGGGACGATCTGCAGCAGTGGATCGACTCCGGCAGTTTCAGCTGCTCCCTGACTGTGGACAATGTTACTTCCGGCAGCTGTTACGAGGGAGCGACCGGTTTTGTGCACAATCTCATCTCCACGCTTGATATTAATCCGGCCGACTGTAGCGCCGTTATCGTCGGGCCGCCGCTAATGTACCGGGCGGTCATTGATCAACTGCACTGCAAAGGTTTGCCTGACGACAGGATCTTCCTCTCCCTGGAGCGGCAGATGCGCTGCGGTGTGGGTAAATGCGGCCACTGCACCATTGACCATCTCTACTGCTGCCAGGACGGGCCGGTGTTCCGCCTCGACCAGCTGGCCGGTGTCAAGGGGGCGATATGAAGCGAACCCTGACTGTCTGCCCCTACTGCGGTACCGGCTGCATGCTGCATCTGCTCAGCGAAGGGGGGCGGTTGATCGGCGTCGAGCCGAGCAGCACCCATCCCATAAGCAGGGGCGGACTCTGTATCAAGGGGTGGAACGCCTTCGGCTTTGTGCATCACCCGGACCGGTTGACCGAGCCGCTAGTGCGCAAGGACGGGGTTCTGGTGCCGACCGGCTGGCAAGAAGCCCTGTCCATGGTTGTCCGGGGTTTGCAGTCGGTGCAGGCGCGCCACGGCAAGGATGCCATCATGTTTGCCTCTTCGGCCAAGGCGACCAATGAGGAGAACTTTCTCCTGATGAAACTGGCGCGGCGGGTGTTCGGCACCAACAATATCGATCACTGTGCCCGGCTCTGCCATTCGTCCACCGTTACCGGCCTGGCCGAGACCTTCGGTTCCGGCGCCATGACCAATTCCATCGATTGCATCGACCGGGCAAAGCTGATTTTTGTCATCGGCTCCAACACTACCGAACAGCATCCGCTCATCGGCAGCAGGATCATCAGGGCAGTCAACAAAGGCGCACAACTGATCGTTGCCGACAATCGCCGCATCCGTTTGTCACGCCATGCCAATCTCCATCTGCGCCACCGCAACGGCAGCGATGTGGCTTTGCTGCTGGCCATGATGCATGTCATCCTTGCCGAGGGTCTGGAGGACAGGGAGTTCATTGCCGCCCGCTGTGAGAACTTTGAAGAATTTGCGGCAATAGCGAGAGACTGGCCGCCGGAGCGCGCGGCCGCCATTACCGGCCTCGGGGCGGAGGAGGTCGTTGCCGCCGCCAGGCTCTATGCTACCAGCCCGGCTGCCATGATTTTCTATTCCATGGGCATTACCCAGCATAGCCATGGTGTCGATAATGTCAGGGCGGTTGCCGCCCTTGCCATGCTCACCGGCAACATCGGCCGTCCAGGCACCGGCGTCAACCCGCTCCGTGGGCAGAATAATGTCCAGGGTGGCTGTGACATGGGGGTGCTGCCTGATCTGTACAGCGGCTACCAGAAGGTCTCCGATCCTGTGGTGCGGGAGAAGTTCCGGGCTGCCTGGGGTGGCGGGCCTTTGCCGGAGACACCGGGGCTGCCGCTGACCCTGGCGATGAACGCTGCCAGCAAAGGGCAGATCCGCGCCATGTTCATCATGGGGGAAAACCCGATTATCTCCGATCCGGATCAGAGCCATGCCAGGGAAGCGCTGCAGTCGCTGGAGCTGCTGGTGGTGCAGGATATTTTCCTCACCGAGACCGCCCAGCTGGCTGATGTGGTCCTGCCTGCCGCCTGCTTTGCCGAGAAGGACGGCACTTTTACCAACACCGAGCGGCGTATCCAGCTGGTGCAAAAGGGGGTGGAGCCGCCGGGAGAGGCCAGGGCCGACTGGCAGATTATCTGTGAGCTGGCCAGACATGCCGGTTCGCAGGTAATGAACTATGAGGACACAGCGCAGATTATGGCTGAAATCGCTTCACTGACACCTGCTTATGGCGGTGTCACTCATCAACGGTTGGCGCCGTATGGCCTGCAGTGGCCCTGCCCATCAGCTGATCATGCCGGTACGCCGCTGCTTCATACCGTGCAGTTTTCCCGTGGCAAGGGGCGCTTTGCTCTGATTGGCTACCGGCAGCCGGCGGAGATGACGGATGCCCGGTTCCCCTATACCCTGACAACCGGGCGGACCTATTTTCACTGGCATACTGGCAGCATGACCCGGCGGACGCATCTGCTGCACAGGGAGGAGCCTAAGGCTTTTGTGGAGATCAATCCTGTTGATGCGGCTGCCATCGGCGTCAGAAATGGAGGGTTGGTGACGGTAGCCAGCCGGAGAGGAGAGCTGACTGTGGCGGCGCGGGTTACCGGCACTGTGCCTGAAAAAGTGCTTTTCATGCCGTTTCACTTCATGGAGGGGGCGGCCAATGCACTGACCAACAATGTGCTCGATCCCGAGTCCCATATCCCGGAGTTTAAAGTGGCGGCGGTCAGTATCAGGAGGGGCCAATGAAGACCATTGCCGACCTAGAGCTGGTCGGTTTTTTCCGCCAGCTTGCCAGCGATTACGATATCCGCGTACCGGTTCTGCTACCCGATGGCGGCAGGGCGTTCGGCTCAATCGATGACGGTGCCCTTGCCCTTGGTGGCGGCGCTTTGCCGACGAAACCGACCGCAGTCTTCTTCCCCCAGGATGACACACTATTTGCCCAGGGCAGTGGCGGTGAGCTGCTTGTCCCGGAGCACAGCAGGCCGCTCTTTATTGCCGGATTTACGGCACTTGATCTGCGCTGCCTGAAGTTTATTGATCGCTTTTTTGCCGATGGCTTCAGGGATGACGTCTACTTTCGCACACGGGAGAGTGCGGTCGTTGCCACTGTTTCAGGTTATTGCGGTCCTGATGGGGCACTGCTTCCACTTGCCAATGGCGACTGTGATCTGGAGTTCATCGCCCTGCGCGGCCAGTGGCTGGTGAGGGCCTACAGTAACAAAGGGGAGGCCATTGCCCTGCTTATTCCAGGCGAAGCCTCTGCTGACGCCGTTGCCGAGGTCGGGGCACTGGCAGCAATTGTCAACCCTGACGAAGAGGTCATCAAGGCTGCATCCGCGCTGCTCCTGGTTGATGCCGTCCCGGACAGCTTCTGGGAAGAGATTGCAGTCAACTGCATCCAGTGCAGCGGCTGCAACCTGGTCTGCCCCACCTGCACCTGTTTCGGTGTGCAGGACTGGCGCTATGCCGACCGGCTGGAGCGGAGCCGGATGTGGGACTCCTGTCAGCTTGACGGCTTCATGCGCGAGGCCGGCGGGCACAACCCACTTGGTACGGACGCGCTGCGCACCCGGCGGCGGATTCATCACAAGCTGGCGGCTGATATGACAAAATGGGGGGAGCTGGGCTGTTTTGTCTGCGGCCGGTGCGATGCCACCTGTCCAACCGGTATCGGCATTGTGGCGATAGCACGGCAAATGGTGGCGCAATACGGGAGTTTTCAGGCAGGGTAGCCATCTGCTGAAGGTGGTAACTTGTTGAAAATACAAATTTTAGGATGAAGTCCCATTCTGCGTAAAAAAATTTTACATCTGAATATTGTTAAGCAAAATTACTTATTTAGGCGTCTGTTCCGGATAAGTGTAAAGAAACTTTACGCTGGTAAAAACAGCGTTAATACAGCAGGTTATGGCGCTTAGCGGTTAAATGTAAAAAAACGTTACACTTCATTCAGTTGCTTTCCGGCAAGAAATTCTCATTTCCAGCCAACCAACTCCTCTTCCCCTCTCCTTGGCTACTAATTACAGTTCATTCCAGCGAGTCCTCCGGCAGTGTCAATATTTCAAATTATAACGTAAATAACCTCTTAAAATCAGTCAGTTAAGCGATGTGTCAGGGGTGTGTGCGGGGAGAGCTATTCCCAGCATAGCAGTTTTTACAGCTCTAAACAATGATTTGGCACTATAAATGAAACTAATTAGGATTCTTTTCTAATTAGTTTCATTTATGCCTGACTTGCTTGCCTTAAGTCGTAACCTCATTGGAATCTCCGGTTCGACAGGCTACTGCAATTACACTTTTGGAGGTTGTGCCCGTGAAGCAGATCACAAAAATCGGACTATGCATCCTGGCGCTTATCATCGCCACCAACGTGGCGCCCCGGCCAGTGAGTGGTATTTCGCAGGAAGCGCCCTGGAAGTTTGCCGTGCTGTGCGATACGCGCAGCAATCCCTGTGTTGACCCTGGTGGTGGCGCGCAAGGGGTCAATATCGAGGCCCTTGGCAAGGTTGCTACGGCAATAGCCGCCGAAAAGGTCGACCTGGTGCTGGTGCCTGGGGATGTTGCTTTGGGAAATGGTTATAGCTGTAAACCGCCGACCCCGGGGCCCAATGATGCCGAAAGCCAGTATCAGCTCTGGCGCAAAGTAATGGCTCCTGTCTACAGCAGCGGCGTCAAGGTTTTGCCGATCCGTGGCAACCACGAGATGGACAGGGATGCAAACCTGGCTGATTACAGCAGCTGCCGCAAGCGGGTACCGGTGGAAAACAGACTGCTGAACGCATACCGGACGGTGTTCAATGACGCCTATATCCCGAAAAACGGTCCTGATAATCAAAAAATGCTCACTTACTCGCTCCCGTATAAAAATGCGCTCTTTGTCGGTTTTGACCAGCTAGTGGATCAGTTCCAGGTGGATCAGGACTGGTTTGAGCAGGTTTTGAAAAAGGACAAGCGGGAACATCTCTTTGTTTTTGGCCATTATCCCGCTTTTGCGGTGAAACATAAGGACTGCCTGGCCTGTTACGGCACAGCCCGGGATCGCTTCTGGAACGCAGTCGGCGGCGCCGGTGGCCGCATGTATTTCTGCGGACATGATCATTTTTACGACCGTGCCGCAGTTGCCGATGCCAGGGGCAACCTGATTCAGCAGGTGCTGATCGGCAACGGCGGAGCGCCTTTTACTCACTTCAAGGGCAGCTATGCCGATGCCAGGGTGAAAGGCCAGGAACATATTGAGAATGTTTATGGATATGTGGTGGTGACGGTTAGCGGAGATACGGTTTCTGCGAAATTGATGGTGCTGGATAATCAGTCCAAATCATGGGTGCAGGCTGATGAATTCGGCTATACGGCCAGTGCGAACGTCAGGCGCTAGGCAGTTAGGGTGAGCAGAGGCCGGGAAAAACCGGAGAATCCGATAACTGTCAGGTATTTCGATATCGAATGGCTTACCAGGCACGACGGTCCTGGCACTCGTGTGGTGATCTATCTTCAGGGATGTCATCTTGCCTGTCCCTGGTGTCATTCTCCCCATTCGCGATATGTGCGCTCGCCGGTACTTTATTTTGAAAACCGGTGCCTTTTATGTGGCAGATGTGCCGACGTCTGTCCGGAAGGGCTGCGGGGAGCTGTTCCCCAGGCAGGGCGCAGTGATGGTGACAAGTGCCGCCGGTGCGGTGCCTGTGTGAATGCCTGTCCAGCATCACGGGTTGACAGTAACGCCGGCGCCCTGGTGATGCCTACCCGGGAGACAACTCCTGAGGCGTTGTTTGCCATGGTCCAGCCCCAACTGGAACTGCTGCGCAACATTGGCGGACTGACCTTGAGTGGCGGCGAAGCTCTGCTGCAAACTGCCGGGACGGTGCGACTGCTTGAACTGGCTCGCAATGCCGGTTTTCACACAACGGTTGAGACCTCCGGGCTGTTGCCGCTTGAACATTTCACAGCGGTTGCCGGTCATGTGGATTGCTGGCTCTTCGGGCTCCGCTCCGATGGTCAAGGTGCCGATGCCCCAGAAGGGTTCGGCCGGCGCGGCAAAAATCTCGGGTACCTGGCGTCACTGCCGTCACGGGTAATTGTCAGAAAACCATTGGTGGCCGGTGTGACCGACACTGTAGAGGAAATCGAAGCAACCATGGCTTTGATGAAGACGTGCGGTGTCACCCAAATCGATCTTTTCCCCCTCAATGCACACACTTCTCATTTCTACCGGGCGCTCGGCAAGGTCGCTCCGGCTACGGACAACTTGATCCCCAGTGCCGAAAGAGTAGCAGCTGTCCGTGAGCGCTTTGCCGCCTGCGGTTTTACGGTGATTTCCGATAACGTTGCAGCACATCTTACTCAAGGAGAATAATTATGACAACGGTACTTCCAGCAGCAATGACCGGCAGGACCAGAGCTCTTCTGGCAGCGTTGCAGCAGCAGGGGCATAAGAATCGTGCCGGTGAGTGGTTTCGCAAAGAGATGTTTCCGGTAGATATTGGCCGCAAGTATCCCCATGAACCGGAGATTGTCCGCTCTGCCATGGCTACCAGAGAGATGTTGTCTGCCATGACCGACAAGAAGAACTCCATTACGACAAAATCGTACGAAATTGCCGCTGGTGAACTGATAGTCGGCGTGCTCCCCATGGGCTCCAATGGTCTGGGCAAGGTGTTTCCCAACTACATGACAGAAGCCGAGGCAAGAGCTGCCCGGGTGGCCAACAGGTCGGAGATGTCACTTCTGGGGCATAACAGCGCTGATTATGAACGGCTGGTGAGCAAGGGGATTCGGGGCATTCTGGCAATCTGTAAGAGCAATAGCGCTGAAATCAAGGCAAGAATCGAGAGCCAGTCAGCCAGGAAGGACGATCAGTCGAGACTTGATTTTTATCGTGCCGTGCAGATTGCCTGCGAGGCGGTAGTGGCCTATGCCCATAGCTTTGCCGAGCTGGCGCGGGTCATGGCGACAACGGAAAAGGATCCAAAGCGGCGTCTGGAGCTGGCCGAGATAGAGCGGATCTGCCGCAAGGTGCCGTTCGAACCGGCCGATACCTTTCACGAGGCACTCCAGAGCATCTGTTTCGTCCATACGGCGCTCCATGCCAGTATGAATCTCATCTCTCTTGGCAGGCTCGATCAGGTGTTGGCGCCCTATCTGGGCAGCACGGTGAAGAGAGGTGTGTATGATCCGGCCAAAGCGGTGGAGCTGTTTGAATGCTTTCTGATCAAGGCGGCCTGGCGACTTAATTACACGGCAGAGTATCTGCTTGAACAGGATCATATGGATTTTAGCGCCAATCTGGGGGTTAATCCCTACTATCTCGATCAGCGCGGTGCGGCAAACAACTTCCTCCAGAATATCATAATCGGCGGGTTGAAGCCGGACGGTAGCGATGCAACCAATGACTGCACTTATGTAATTCTCAGGGCCTATCGCAACGTCAATTTGCCGACCCCCGGTTTCTATGTCCGGCTGGGGAGCGCCTCACCCCAGGCTCTGAAACAGGCTGTGGCGGATTCGCTCCACGAAACCCGCAACAACCCGTCAATCCTCAATGATGACGTGATAATTCCTGCCCTCTATGCCTCCTTCTGTGAAGGGGAGGATCCGGCTGACAAAGCCAGGCTGGCCCAGCTGAAGGAACTGGTCAACGATTACTGCGTTGACGGTTGCTGGGAGCCGATCCTGAACGGCAAGAGCGACTGGACTTTCGGCATGGTCAACGGCATGACGATTCTGGAATGCGCTCTGAACCGCGGGGCGACCCTGGACAAGAATCCAGGCGTGCTGCGTGGCGGCAAGCTGAGTGTCATGACGGCTGAAGTCAGCAGCTATGCCGACCTGAGGAAGCTGATTAAAGAGCATATGCAGTTCTTTGTCGATCAGACCACCTTCGGCCTCTATAAATATTACCTGCTCGACGAGTATCTGGTGCCGACTCCGCTCTTTTCCGCCTTCCTCGGCACATGCCTGGAGCGGGGTCGTGACAAGGCCTGGGGTGGGGCTGAGTACAATATCGGCGGCACCGTGATCTGTGGTCTGCCAAACATGATCAATACGGTTTGCGCCATCAAGAAATGGGTGTTTGAGCAGAAGAAATACCAGTTGAGTGATGTGCTCGGCGCCTTCCGTTACAACTTTGTCTCCCAGGTACAGACCAATCCGGCGCTCCAGTTGACCTATGACGCTATCAGGGTCGATTTTGCCACCAACAGCGCTTCATTCGGCAATAATGATTCTGACTCCAACGAAGTTGCCCGCTGGCTGCTGGATGACTTTTATGCTGCGGTGAAAAGCTCCAAAGCGCTGGCCGACCGTATTTTCCTCAAGAAACCGGCTGATCCCAAGGAGGCGATCGAGATCCAGAAGCTGCGCTACATTGCCGGCTATTATGGCGAATCATTTCAGGAGAAGTTCGGCTCTGAGTTTAATATCAAGTTCACTGCTGGCTGCGGCACTTTCGAGCAGTACATTTTTCAAGGGGCGGGGGTGGCCGGATCGGCCGACCGGGGAGCCGGCGCGCCGCTGGCGTCCAACTTTTCACCGACACCCGGAACGGCGCACTCCGGCATCGGCAATCTCCTTGCCTCGTTCAAGCAGCTTGGGCTCGACCGGATGGGGGCCGGGGTAATCACCGATCTCTGTCTCGATGAGTCGCAGAATGATCCGGGGGTAATCCTCGGGCTCATCGACCAGTTTATTGCCAACAATGGCAACATGATGACCCTGGCCATTGGCAGCAAGGCCGACTACCAGACCATTTACGAGCTGTCGCTGGCTGCCGCCAAAATGTCTGATCAGGCGGAAGCGGTGCGTAAATTGGAAGAGTATGCCCATATCAATGTCAGGGTTGGCGGCTGGCATGCTCCATTCATCACCATGTCGCTGGATCAGCAGGAGAACTACATCAACCGGCCGCTTGACATCAGCCTTAAGCGCCGGAGTGGGGGTAAGTGATGAATAAAGGGTATGCGGGGCAAATCCTCTGGGTCGATCTGACCAAACGGACATTTCATCCGGAAAAGATCAAGGACGAGATTTACGAGCAGTACCTCTCCGGCTACGGCCTGGCGGCAAAGTTCATTTTTGAGCGCCAGAAACCTGGACTGTCAGCCTTTCATCCGGACAACATCCTTGCCATGATGAGCGGGCTGCTCACCAATAGCCGGGCCATCTTCAACGGCCGCTGGATGCTTGCCGGGAAAAGCCCTCTGACAGGCACCTGGGGGGATGCCAACTGTGGCGGCGATCTTGCTCCGGCCTTCAAGGAGAGCGGCTTTGATGGCATATTTTTTACCGGCAGGAGCGACAAGCCGGTCTACCTGCTGATTGATGGTGACAAGCGGGAACTGCGTGACGCAGGTGACCTCTGGGGGAAACAGGATGCCGTTGAAACGGAGAACATCCTCAGGGCTCGCCACGGCGACGATTTTCGCGTTGCCTGCATCGGCTCCGGCGGCGAGAACCTGGCGCTGATCGCCGGGGTGGTCAATGCCAAGGGGCGGCTGGCGGCACGGAGCGGCCTGGGCGCACTCATGGGGTCGAAGAACCTGAAGGCGGTCTGTCTGCGAGGTGATCACATCGTCCGCTCCCATGACGCCGCTACGGTATGGCAGCATACCACCAAATTCCTGACTGGCCTGGAAACCAGCCTCAACGACTTCGGCAAGAGCATGAAGCAGGGGGGGACCGCGGCCACATTAACAGATTCAACCCAGTCGGGGGATTCTCCCATCGGCAACTGGCTCGGGGTGGGCAAAACCGACTTTCCGCCGGATATGGCCAATAAAATCAACGGCTTCTCAGTCACCAAGTATGAGACTCGCAAATACCACTGCTACGGTTGTCCCTTCGGTTGCGGCGGACTCTGCCTGGTTCCGGGCGAGCCGCTGCTGAAGGAGACCCATCGCCCGGAGTACGAAACCCTGTGCGGTTTCGGGGCTCAGCTGCTGGTGGACAACGTGGAGACTGTTTTCATGGTCAACGAGCTGCTCAACCGGGCCGGAATCGATACCATCAGTTGCGCCACCACTCTTAATTGGGCCTTCGAAGCCTTTGAAAAAGGGGTTTTGACTGTGAAGGATACCGATGGTCTGGAGCTAACCTGGGGGAATCACCGGGCTGTGGTCGCCATGGTGAAGAAAATCGCTACTGGAGAAGGAATCGGCGCCATCCTCAAAGACGGTGTCATGCGCTCGGCAGAGCACTTTGGTGACTCGGAGCGGGCGGTGCCGATGCATGTCCATGGTCAGGAGCTGCCGATGCACGACTCACGCAACCCGGGCGGCGGCCTGGATCTGGGGGTAGGTTATGAGACTGAGCCGACTCCAGGGCGTCATACCAGCACCTTTGCCGGCTGGGATCAGTACGAGAAGCCGGATCGGCCCAAGAATAAGCTGTTCGACAAGTTCCGCCTCAAGAGCCGTTACGAAAAGCCGGTGGATGACGATCATGAGCAACAGGGGGTGCGGCTCCGGGGGAACAGCTGCAGCGAAGATATCATCAACGGTGCCGGTCTGTGCAATTTCGGTTTCTACTTCGGGCCGGTGCTGCCGCTGGTGGAGTGGCTCAATGCCACCACTGGCTGGAACAGGAGCTTTGACGACTATCTGACAATCGGCCAGAGAATCAAGACTGTTCGCCATGCCTTCAATATCCGGGAGGGGATCGACGTCGCCAACCTGCGTATGCCGGAGCGGGCGCGGGGCAATCCGCCACTCTCCCATGGTCCCAACGCCTACAGCGCCAATGTGCTGCAGTGGGACGAAGCCAAAAAGGACTATTACCGCGCCATGGGGTGGGATGAAGCCACGGCCGTGCCGCTCAGGGAAACTCTCAGAACTTTGGACTTGCCGGAGGTGGAGAAGGCGCTTTACGGCAGTTAACTACAGATCTGCACTCTTCTGTACGGTTGAAAAATAGGGTCGTTTTTTCAGGAGGTTTTATATGCGTAGGAAGGGAACAAACGGCTACCTGTCAGTGAACGTGATAGCCGGATCGTATGTAGTTTTGTTGGGGATGGATGTGACCCAGGAAGCAAGCAAAGGACTTTTGGGTTTTGCCATCCAGAGAACCGACCACACGGAGAAGGAAGAGTACTGGCTTACCGGCTTCAAGACCTTCAAAGATACCGACCCCGGACTGAAAGCCAATATGCCGGTCTCAACCCTGCAACACCCGATTCAGGCCTTTCTCTGGGGGGATTATACCGCCAAGCCAGACCACAATTACACCTACAAGGTGGTCGCCATCAAGGGGACGCCGGCAAAGCCGGTTGAGGACAACAGTGTCTCGGTCGACATTGCCACGGAAAACGAAGATCAGGGCACCCATGCCGTCTGGTTCAATCGCGGCGTTGCCGGTTCCCAGGCCTATGAACGGAAGTTTCACAACCTGCCGCCGGACAAGGTGGCCGGTAACAAGGCGTGGCAGTGGCTTTCGCGCGGTTTGGAGGAGGCGATGCTGGCATTCATCGGCAAGGCGAATGGCAAGCAGTTCGCTCTGCGGGCTGCGGTTTATGAATTCCAGTATCAGCCGGTGCTTGAGGCGTTCAAGGCAGCCAGCGACACCCAGGCCGATGTCAAGATCGTCTATGACGACCGGCAGCCGGGCAAGGGGCCCTATGAGAAGAATCAGGAGGCTATCAAGGGGGCAGGGATAGAAGCGCTCTGCATTCCGCGTCAAGCCAATCCTTCCTACATCGCCCACAACAAATTCATTGTCCTTTTGGAGGATGGCAAGCCGACCGAAGTCTGGACAGGCTCAACCAACTTTACCGATGGCGGCATTTTCGGCCATTCCAACGTGGGACACCTGGTGCGCGACCCGGCAGTGGCTGCCGCTTATCTTGCCTACTGGCAGGAACTGTCCGGTGATCCCCAGGCAAAGGAGCTGCGCCCGTGGAATAATGGCAATAGCCCGGTGCCAAAGGGTGATCCTCCCGTGGGAACCGGCTATATCTTCAGCCCAAGGCCGTCGCTGGAGGCGCTGGAGTGGTATGCCAGGCTTTTCCAGGAGAGCGACCGGCCGGTTTTTTTCACCGCTGCCTTCGGGGTGAATGATCTGTTCGAGAAGGTGCTGGCAGAGGACAAGGGGTGCCTGCGCTACGTGCTCCTTGACAAGGACGACAAGGGGCTGGAGATCGTCAAGCGTGATACTGACAACCGCATCGCCTATGGCGCCGTGCTTGATAACGGCTATCTCGGTCTCTGGGCCAAGGAGAAGCTGACCGGACTGAATACCTTTGTTTCCTACATCCATACCAAATACATGCTCATCGATCCATTGGGTGATGACCCGATCGTCATCAGCGGTTCTGCCAATTTCAGCAACGCCTCCACTACCAACAACGATGAAAACATGCTTGTCGTCCGGGGGGATACAAGGGTTGCCGATATTTACCTCGGTGAATTCATGCGTCTGTTCAATCAGTTCTATTTCCGCGATTTTGCCGACAAAAAACAGGCAGGTAAGAGCTTCAGCGGCAAATATCTCGATCCAACCGATAGCTGGAGTGCTGATTTTTTCAAAAACGGCTCACCGAAACAGAAAGAGCGGCTCTATTTTGCGGGCTAAAAAATAAAATTGATCTCAAACAGGAAAAGTCGAAGGAGCGAATTATGAAACTGAGGTTTTTTGCTGTTCTGATGTTGCTGGCCCTGCTGGTATCCGGAGCGGGAGCTGCCCAGTCAGGGCCGACGCCGGGGAAGTTTGATTATTATGTTTTTTCCCTTAGCTGGCAGCCAGCTTTCTGTAGTTCACATCAGGGGAAGAAAGAGTGCAATACCTGGAAGGAGGGCGATTTTGATACGAAGAATCTTGTGCTCCATGGTCTCTGGCCAAGTCAGAACAATGACAAAAAGCACTCCTATGGCTATTGCAATGTGCCGGCAAATATCAAGGCGCTGGATAATGCCTCCAACTGGTGCAGCATGCCATTTCCGAAACTCTCATCGGCAACAGTGGCCAAGCTCAGCGAAGTAATGCCGGGCTACCAGTCATGCCTGGAGAACCATGAGTGGTACAAGCATGGTTCCTGTTCCGGCATGGATGCCGACCCCTATTTTGATACGGCAGCCCGCTTTGTCGAAGGGATAGCCACGACCAAACTGGGAGCAGTTATCAGTGCCCATGTCGGCGGAGAGGTGGCATTTGGAGAGCTTACCGCGGCAGCTGAGCAGGACTTTGGCGACAAAGCCGGCACGCTCCGTTACATCTGTAAAAGCGGCGCTCTCAATGAGGTGAGGCTTTATCTGCAAAAGGAGCTCCCTGAGCAGGGTGGGATCACCCGGGAGCTGCTCGTCAGTCCTGATGCTTCGGAAAAAAACAGCTGCACCGGAAATATCAGCATTGAGCAGTTCGGTAGCCAGGCAATTGCGGTTGAACAGCCAGATACCGTCAAGCATAGAAAAAAGCATGGCAAGAATTCCTGATACTGGCAGTCTTCAGGTCTGGTGACTGATTCTTGCCAGCCTCTGGGGCCGCTTAAGGAAGAATTGACTGCTGAGGTTTGAGTGGAGTTTTGCGGAGAAAGAAATTTTCTGAGGGGTAAATGTTATGGCTGTAGATCCTGGGAAACCACGCAAGGTTCTGGTCGTTCACGGAGTACAGACCGGGAACAACGACGATCTGAATCAGGACAGACTAGTCGATGAGCTGATCAGGGGGCGTCTTGGCCCTGTGCCCCTTGCCTATGGCTGTGAGCTGTTTCGCTATGAAGATCTCAATGACGCGGCAGTAAAGAAATACAAAATCCTTGTCGATCTGCTGGTGGCCAACCCCATCGGCCAGGTTGTTGCCGACAGTGTTATCGATCTGGTTGGCGATGTGGTCATTTCCCTGGCGCCGGGGGGGACAGCGGACAAGATCAGAAGCGGTTTGCGCGACAAAATCATGGAGATTTACGCGGAGGGGAACCCCTGTTATGTCGTCGCCCACAGCCTTGGCTCCATATACACCTTTGATGTGCTCAACTCCCTGATCAACAGTAATGGCCTGTTTGACCGTACCTCCTGCAAGAGCTGGCCTGTGCAGGCGCTGTTGACAATCGGCTCACCCGTTGGCCTCGACATGTTCAGGATCACTGGTCGAGATGCTGTCAAAAATTTCGGCACCGGCGACAAGTGGTTCCGTTGGCTGAATATCTGGGATCGCAACGATCCGGTGGTTTCGGGGAATATTTTCGGCCGGCAGCTCTCCGGCTACCAGATCGCCGAAAATTTCCTGTCGAGCGATCCTGGCCAGGGGTGGGTCATCCGCGATATTGCTGCCGATAGCGGCAAAAACTGGCTTATGGCCCATACTGCTTATTGGCACAGTTCTGTTGTCGGTGACAAGCTGGTTGATATGATTACGTCTTGATTTCAGGAGAAAACATGAAGAGGCATTGGTTACCGTTGCTTACGCTGATAATCTGCTGCACCGCAGGGTGCACAAATTTTCTCTACCAGGGGGAGCTTGCTGCCCTGGATTCCTATGGCAAAGAACGCCACTTTGTCCTTTACTGGACCAAGACTGAACCGCTCATGGGCGAGGCCAAGGCCGGACCGGCGATACTGCTGACTGAGTGCAGCCCGCTGACCAGAATCGATTTCAGTGAGCGGTTCGACGGGATATTTTTTCTAGGCATGCCGGGGGATGACCGGTTGCCGGGGCAGCGCAGGACTACCAGCTGGGATATGGTTTGCGGGAAAATCGCCAACTATGCCAGGTGGGTCGATGTGCCGGCGGGGCAACTATCCTTGTCTATCCTGTGTGAGCCACTGCATGATGAATTCGACGTAGAACCACGTAACTACCTTGCCGCGCGCCAGGAGGCTTATTCATTTCCGGTTGTTGAGAAAATCAAGCGTTGGAGTTTCTTTGGTGAAACTCTTGATGGGCCGCTGACGCCAGACTGCCGGGGACGTTAACCCGCAACGCAGGAGGATAATCCTTTCAATAAGGGGTAAATGATGAGAACTATACTCTGGCGAAGCATGCTGGCGGTTATACTGGCCAGCCTTTTGTTTGTCCTACCGCTCCAGGCAAAGACGTTGGACAGTACCAAGCCATATGTCCTATCCGCAATTTCCTCTGATAACAGTAACCCCAATGCTCTGGGGCTTGAAAATGGAATCCGGGTCACAGTCGTCAATGGTGGTGAGCTGATCAAAGAGGCGCGGCGGGTTAATAAAAACATTATCCTGTTTTTAGACCGAATACCTTTAAAGGAGGTATATCCGGAATCGTATGCCATTGACAGCGACAAGGATGAACTGCGTTTTTTCATCCCGCACTCAGGGACTGCCATTGCCCTCTGGGATCATTTCATTGCAACGCGCACCAAGGGGACTTTCTTTACCCGTAAGGTTTCAGTCAGCGTGGGTATCGATGATCAGGATCCAGTCCCGACAATGGTGGACAAGGACAAAGCCTTGACCCTGGTTCTGGTGAAGAAAAGCTGGTTTATTACCAGCATTGCTCTCATCCTTTCATTGCTTGCCCTTTTTCTTGTCCTTTCCATGCGAAGTGACATTCTGCGCAATGTGGGCCCGGCTCCGGAAAGCGGCCGCAGATCATACAGCCTCGCTCTGGTTCAGATGGCAACCTGGTTCTTCGTTATCATGTCATCGTGGCTGCTGCTCTATGTTGTCAAGCACAACTTCAACAATATCTCGGAGACGCTGGTGCTTCTCATGGGGATCAGCGCCGGCACCGGCATCGGCGGAGTGGTCATTGAAGCTTCCAGGTCGAAACCGTCCCTGCCATCCCAGGGTTTTTTGAAGGATATTCTTTCCGATGACAACGGGGTCAGCTTCCACCGCTTTCAGGTGTTTGCCTGGACGATTGTTCTGGTCGCGGTGTTTGTGCGGCAGGTGACCACCTATCTGATAATGCCGGAATTCGACTCATCTCTCCTTATTCTGATGGGAATCAGTTCTGGCACCTACCTTGGTTTCAAGGCAACGGTAAAACCTTTGCCGGATCAAGCTGTCAAGGTTGGCGACGCAACCGAAGGAGGTTGAGTCCTGCTTTGCGTTGGTTACATTTTACTGAAATTGCGACTCTCTACATTTTGGATTTTAGTGTCAATTCTCACTTGCCTAAGAGTTACCGTGTGATGTAATTTGAAAAAGATTCTCATAATTACACGCGGAGTTCTCCATGTTTAGAAGGAATCTTTTTGTTGCTGTCCTGGTTCTGACTGCCAGTATCCTAGCCTGGGGAGCCGAGGACCGCTCACTGACCATTCGTTCCAAGAGCGCAGCCATTGAGCGGCGGGTTGCACTGGTCATTGGCAACAGCAGTTATGCCGATGCTCCACTCAAAAATCCGGTCAACGATGCCGATGCCATGGTTGCGGCACTAAAGGAGACCGGTTTTGAGGTGGTTGTCCGCAAAAACGCCGACAGGCGCGCCATGTTTACCGCAATCAAGGAGTTCGGCCAGAAACTGAAAAAGAGCGACATTGGCCTGTTTTACTATGCCGGCCATGGCGTACAGATAGACAGTGCCAACTACCTGCTCCCAACCGATCTCCGCAACAGTGATCTGCAGGATTCTGATGATCTCCGCCGTGACGCCGTGGCCCTGAACGATCTGATGGAGCGGATGCGGGACGCTGGCACCAGAAATATCGTCATCCTTGATGCCTGCCGTGATAACCCGTTTCTGGCAAAGCTGAGCCGGGGCGGTTCTCGGGGGTTGGCCAAGATTGTTACGGCAGCAAATACTTCGATCCTCTATTCGACGGATCCAGGTAACACTGCGTCTGACGGGGCTAGCGGCGATAATGGCGTCTTCACTAAACACCTGGTAAGCACTATCCGCAAGGATGGCCTTGAGCTTGTGGATGTCATGCGCGAAGTTTCCCTGTCAGTGGACCGAGAAACGGCAGGTGCCCAGAGGCCGGTATTTGACGGCGTGCTTTCGACAAAATTCTTTTTCCGTCCGCAGCAGGAGATGGTGGCCAAGTTGGTAGCGCCGCCGCCATCGATCGGCGTTGACCCGAAGGCCATCGAACTGCGTTACTGGGAGAGTGCAGAGCAGACCAGAACAATATCAGCCTACAAGAAGTATCTGAAAAAATACCCTGATGGTGAATTTGCCGACATGGCCATCGAAAAAGTGCAGATTATGGAGGCGGCCGAGGTCAAAGCCAAGGAGTCGGTCCGGAGTGATGTGGATCAGAAGGCTGCTCTCGCTGACTAGGAGCGCTTGGCAAAAGAGCGTCAGTAGCAGGAGCGACTGGCAAAGGAGCGTCAGGAAC